>JBLIRP010000050.1:0-27957 GCA_049472355.1 bacterium
AGCCACGTGATTCCCGGTTGAATGGTGCGCACCGGCAATGTCCCCCCTTTTTCCTTGTAAAGATAAAATCCCAACTCAATGTTCAGCAAGATATATACCAGGGCCGGCCCGGGCGGACCGCCCCGATCGCCCATTTCCCATTATGGCACAAAAAGAAATATGTGCAAAAAATATCCTATTATGCATCTTGTTGCATATTTATCAGTTTGTGTATATCTATTTGCATATTTCCGCGGATCTCATGGACATGGCTGACGTGCTGAAAAAGACATTACGATTGTTCAATGGCGTGCCGGTAGGGGAAGAACCCTCTCAGGCAACACAATCGGGCAACGGTTATGAACCACCAGTCCGGAGTGCCATGAGCACGGGGCCATGCTATGCCCTCTCATCCGTGCCGTTCTTTCACAGTCTGTGCTGCATGGATGAACTGCCCCTGAGCATGCTGTAACCGAACATGGCAAAACAAATCAGCGCCATGATCAACAGGGTGAGAAGACCGCATTTCAGCACCATAAACCAGACCCCGATGTATGACAGGTCCGGGTTCCTCCGGATCCTCTCCATCTCGCTCACATGGCGGACGGCAACAGGGGCTTCACACCGGAGCGTATGGATAAAGCAGGTGGCCCCCTTCATATCGATCCCCTCCCATGTCGTTTGATCCCCGTCCACAGTACCTTGCTGGCCGTCACCCGGGGTACCACCCGGGAGAATCAGGATACCCAGGCCCTCCTGGGATGGGGGGCCGGTTGCGGACATGTAGATATCGCTGAACACAAATCTGTAGGGGATGAACCCGGTCTCTATCCCGTTGTAAGTGATGGCTCGTATGTATTCCTTTCCATCGGCATAATCCATATCCGCAGGGTTCGCATCCTGCATGACATACCGTTCATCATCGTCACATTCGCCATCCAGATCTTCGTCCAGCCAGACCTCCTTGACATTGGGGGGATATCCGTACTGATTCATGTATATCACCTTGAACTCAAAGGAGGTGCCCGGCGGACCCTCGTCAGGGTCCACCCCGTCATCGGTAAATCCTTCGGCAACAAGCCATCTCAGGCTTATCGGGGATTGGACCATGATCGTGCCCCCCACCAGGAAGGGATCCCCGGTGGCGATGTTGCACCCGTCATCGAACACGAATTTATAGATCATCTCCCCCTCCCCCGAATAGGAAATGACCTTCTGGAGGGTGTAGAGGTTGACCGTGGTAAAATCCGCATCCAGCGGATTCTCGGCAGTCAGGTTGAATCGTTCGTCTTCCTTGTATAGCCCGTCACCGTTCAGGTCCAGCCACACCTGACGCGTGATGGGCGGATCATTGTCCGGGTCGCGATAGCCCACCTTGAAGATAAAGAGATTTTCCTCCTCGCCCGATCCCTGTTTGAATCCATCCTGGAATTCCTCATCCACCGGCCAGGAGAGTATCGGGGCCATGAGATGGGGCAAAACGGTGAGTGCATGATTCTTGGTGGGGTCGCCCTGGTTGGGATCACCGACCGCCAGGTGAAACCCATCGGTAAACAGGAACCGATACTGTATGGTGCCGTCCCCGACATAGAGGATCTTGATATTCTTTTTGAAGTTGCGACCTGTGGTGATAGCGTTCTGATCCTCCTCCGCCATGACGAACCGCTCCCGCTGTTCGTAGGTTCCGCTGTCGTCAAGATCAACCCATACCTCACCGACCTCCGGGAGGTCCCCTTCCGCGTCCCGGTAATTAATCCTGAACACGAAGGTATAGCTCCCCTCCGCCAGATTGGGATCGACCCCGTCGGTGTAGTACCCGTTCTTTTGGCACCAGGAGAGAACGGGCTGGTTGTTCTCCACGGTAAGCGTTGAGGGGGAAGTAGGAGGACCGGTTGCCTCGTCGATATCGTCCTTGAAGAAAAAGCGGTAGTCGACCGCACCATTCCCCATGTAATCGATCGCCGTCTGGCACTGGAATATGGCCCCTTGTGCGTAATCCGGGTCTGTCTCCTCAGGGGCAAGGGCCATGTCGACCTTTCGGTCTCCAGGGAACGAGAAGGCCCCATCGCCGTTCAGGTCCACCCAGACCTGGGCGGTCTGTGGGGGAGTGCCCTCGTTGTCTCTATACCGCACCCTGAAGGTAAATGCCGTGCCCCCAAACCCCTTGTCGGGATCAACCCCGTCCGATTCATACCCTTCCTCTCCGGCCCACTCGATCATGGGCGGCACCGGCGGGATCAACTCCAGGGCATAGAGGTCCAATTGGCCGGTGTAGCTTTCCTCCCACGCCACAATGCCCTTTGCATGGAAAAAGGCGCCGCCGGGAGGGGTATAAATGCAGGATGCCAGCGGGCTGTTGATGGCGATCCCCCCATCCGTGGCGTTACCGTTGAGGAGCCCACCGGTCCGGTTCACCCTCGTCCAATAGACATCCACCATGCCGTCCCGGTCGTCCTTCCACAGGCATACATAGTTGTTTTCCGTCCAGAAGACCGCGGGATTGACCTGATTCCATTTCGCCGTGCTGATGGCCACGGGATCACCCTGATTCACCTGTCCGTCCTTTGACACCGTGATCCCGTAGATGTCCGGATAGAGCTGGTCGGAGGCGTGTTTGTCCCAAACCACCAGAAAACCCTCGCCGTCCGAGGCGACATCCGGATTGAGCTGCATATCCTGGCCCTGGCTTATGGCAAGGCCTCCCCCCCACACGTCATCCAGGATATTGCCGACCGACGAGACCCGTAACCCCCGTATATCCGTTTCCTGGGCCGAAACATGGTCCTCCCATACCACCAGGTAGTGGCTGCCGTTCCATGCCACCGCCGGGGCCTTTTGTTCGCCTGCCTTCTGGCAGAGCACCAGGCCGCCGTCCTCGGCAGGGCCGTCATAGATCATCAAATCCCTGTCGATCCTCGTTCCGTAGATATCGGCCTCGCCGTTTCTATAATCCTCCCACACCACCAGAAAATAATCCTTGCCATTCCAGACCAGATCGGGATGGAGCTGATCCTTGGGGGCGACGCAGAGGGGGATGCCGCCGGAGCTCGCGGTTCCGTCCAGGAGCGCCCCGCTCAAGGCAATACGCACCCCATAGATATCATAGAAATTTCCCCCCCGGTTGTCCTCCCATACCACAACGTAGCGCACCCCGTCCCACGCCACGGCCGGCTCCTTCTGGTCACGGGAGACGGTGCATATCGGGAAGGGGCCGAACGCCTCTCCGTCGTACTTACCGGCACCATAGAGGTCGAATGAGCTTCCCGTCCGGAAATCCTGCCATACGATGAGATAACTGTCCTCATCGGCAAATGCGACTGCCGGGGCCTGTTGATCGCGCTCGCTGCCGCATATCAGCTCACCCACCTGATCGGCCCGGACCGGGCCCAATGGACATATCCCGAGAAAAAGGGTAAAAAGGAACAGGTTCAGTACCGCATGCACAAGAATCGATCTGTAAGGCATTGTACTCCCCCCCTGGAACAAATTTTCAAATATTCCAGTACTCTATAAGCAAATACAGTGCCAAGATCATGCGATAGATCCCAAACGCTCAATACATTGTTGAAGATAGGGAAGGGGGGTACGCCTTTTGTTTCGGCTCCCTTGCACACAGGCGCACCCCCTTCCCGTACAATAGTGAACAATTACCGGTTTCAAACCCTGTTTCCGTTCACCGGTGAATGGGAATCATGCGCCGTGCTTTATCCGATAGTAGAGGTATGATGATGCGATATACGGCAGCCGTTTTAATCCCAAACCGTTACGTCATGGACGTGGGAAGCCATAAAACATGTGTGATCAGTATGATGTCGCATCGGCATTGATTGCCGAAATGCATGCATTCCCTTGATAATACCCGATAATGTATGGTAAATTTATATATATTAAGGTATTTAGCGCCTCACGGCGATCCTTACAGGTAAAGGCAACTGGGAAGACTAACATAATGCTGCGCTGCGCTGCGCCTGACACGTGTGGTTGCACCCCCTTTCCCGCACGATAGAGGGCAATTCACGGAAGGGAGCGGATCGTCTCACGCACCATAGACAATGGAGTACCCATGAAAAAAAAGCTGACCGTTATCGCCGAACGATGCTCGGGATGCAGGATCTGCGAGCTGGTTTGCGCCATAAAACACTTTTCAGTCAATAATCCCAAGAAAAGCGCCATCAGGGTGATGGTGGTCTATCCCCATCCGGTTATCAGGATGCCGGTGGTATGCAACCAGTGCGGTGAGCCCAAATGCATGGACAACTGCCCCATGAAGGCCATCACCAAGAACAACGGGGTGGTGGAAATCAATCAGGAAAAATGCATCGCCTGTACCAAATGCGTGACAGCATGTCCCTTCGGCTGCATCTTTGTCCACGATGATGTCAGGACCCCCTTCAAGTGCGATCTTTGCGAAGGGGACCCCGCGTGTGTCAGGGCGTGCCCCAAAAAGGCCATCCTCTACATCCCCGAGCATATGCTGGGGCAACCCCAACGCATGGCGAACCTCCTCAAGTATGTTCACATGAAAGAGGTGGAGTACGAGGAAAAGGGGGAGCGGAAGATCATCAAGTATGCGGAAATCGAGAGGAGACGCAATGAAGACTAAGGGAGGCTACCACCACAGGTTTCTGTACATAGATCTTTCCGCAGGCACGAGCACCGTGCGTGATTTCGATGACGACTTTGCAGTCCGGTATATCGGAGGAAGGGGATTCGGCGCCAGGATTCTCTGGGACCATTTGAAGCAAGGGATCGATCCCCTGTCCCCCGACAACGTCATCACCATCGCCCCCGGGCCATTGACCGGATTGTTTCTGCCCGCCTCAGGCAAGACCTCCTTTGTGTCCCTTTCGCCTGCCACGGGCATCTATGGTGACAGCAGCATGGGAGGCAGCTTCGGGGTTGAAATCCGTCAGGCGGGATATGATGCCATCTGCCTGGTGGGCAGGGCAAAGGAGCTTTCCTACCTGTGGATCGACGACGATGCCGTGGAGATTGTTCCCTGCCCTGATCTCAAGGGAAAGAATACCCTTGCGGCGGAGGGGCAGATCAAGGGTGCATTGGGCGACCCCTGTGTAAAGATTGCCGCCATCGGTCTTGCAGGGGAGAACCTGGTGCGTTTTGCCACCATCAACTGCGACTGGAGCCGCAATGCAGGGCGAACGGGAATGGGGGCGGTCCTCGGCTCGAAGAACGTCAAGGCCATAGCCGTGCGGGGCACCAGGGACCTCCCGGTCGCGGATATCAACCTGCTGTACGAAATCTCGCAGGAGGCATTTGCCTCGTTGAGGGTCCACCCCTACTTCGAGCTCTGGCAACAGCAAGGCCTCATGACGGTCATCGACTACCTGCGGGTGCACGATGCGCTTCCCTCCTATAACTTCACCGACACCTGCTTTGCCGATGCCGAAAAGATCAATGGATACATGATGGAGGATCACTTCAAGATCGGGGACACCGCCTGCTTCTCCTGCCCCATGGCCTGCGGCAACATCTGCCTGGTGAAGGAAGGCCGGTATAAGGGCACGGTGTGCGAAGGGCCCGAATATGAAACCGCCTGTATGCTCGGCTCGAATATCGGCGTGGGGAATCTTTCCTTTATCATCAAGGGAAACCACCTGTGCGACGATTACGGGGTCGACACCATTTCCACAGGAAATCTGATCGCCGCCGTCATCGAGGCATCCCAGACAGGCCTGCTCACCGAAAAGGAAGTGGGCTCTTCTCCCATTCAATGGGGGGACGAGGATCGGATATTGGAAATGATCGACATGATCGCCCACCGGGAGGGCATCGGAGCGATCCTGGCCGACGGATCAAAAAAGGTGCTCGCGACCTGGCCGCAGCTCAAGCCCCTGCTTTCACAGACCAAGGGACTCGAGCAGTCCGCCTATGAGGCGAGGATTGCCTCATCCATGGCACTGGCCTACGGCACCTCCGACATCGGTGCGCACCATACGAGGGCATGGACCATTGCCAAGGAAATGGAGATGGGTTCCGGATGGGGGGCGGAGGAAAAGGTCGACCTGGTGATCTACCACCAGACCATCAGGCCGCTCTTCGATATGCTGGGGGTGTGCCGGCTCCCCTGGATCGAGCTCGGATTTTCGGAACGATATTACGAACGGTTCTTTCAGGCAACCACCGGTCTCGATCTCAGCCTGGACGACCTCCTTGCCAGATCAAGGGACATATACGACCTGACCCGTCTCATCAACACCCGTCTGGGCATCTCGCGCAAGGACGATTACCCCCCTGAGAGGGCGTTCACCAGCCCGATACGCTCGGGAAAATACCAGGGAAAAAAGACGGACCCCGAGGAATATGAAAGGATGCTGGAAATCTACTATAATAAGAGGGGCTGGGACGCCAACGGCATCCCTTCCGAAAAGACGGCGGCCCTGTTCAAGGACCCTGTCTTCCCTCGAAAAACCGCAAAAAAGGGGAAATGAATAATGGTGTATACCCGATCAAACAGCGTAAGGGGGTGCCGCTCATGAACCAGAAGGGGCATCGCCCGTTTGTCCACGATACCGTTTTGATGGCCCTTCTTGCGGCGTTCTCCCTTATCATGATTCTGTATTGTGCCGGGGAGGCATGGGCAAGTATCGATCACTCTTCCAGGCAGCCTGCCGCCCCCGTTGGTGTGATTGAAAAAACCCGGGAAGAGGAGAAACACAAGGAGGCACTGGAATACTATAAGATGGGTGAGCATTACTCCAAATTGGGAAAGGTGAACGAGGCGATCGATGAGTACCGCAAGGCGCTCAACCTGGATCCCAACCTGGCTGAGGCGCATCTCAATTTGGGCTGGAGCTATGCGCTAAGAAAGAAGGACTATGATCTTGCGCTCCAGGAAACGCTTGAGGCGATCCGCTTGAAGCCCGAGTTCACTATTGCCTACAGAAACCTGTGGTGGATATACCGGCTTCAGAAAAACTACGACAAGGCACTGGAAACCCTCAAGAAGATCCTCAGCCTCGAACCGGATAATCCCATAAACTATCTCAATCTCGGCGAGGCTTATATTATCGATACAAAGGACATCCCTCGTGCCATCACCATCCTGAGACAGGGACTCGACCGCGACCCCAACAACTTCCATATCCTGCGCAAGCTGGGCAAGGCATATGAATTCGACGCACAATACGACCGCGCCCTCGGACAGTATGAAAAGGCCCTCGAACGCAACCCCTCCGATCCCTATACCTATCTCTTCATGGCGGTGACCCTGGGCAAGGCGGGCAAGGCGAGCGAGATCCCTCCACTCATGAAAAAGGCCATAGCATCCATAGCGGAGAAACTCGCCATGCCCGTAAGATGGGACCTTTCCCTGCTTAAGTTCTATGCGGGGAATATCTCCGAGGAGGATCTCTTCGCCCAGGGAAAACTCAATCCGATCCATCGATGTCAGGCGCTCTACTACGCGGGCTTGAAACGCATATGGGAAGGGAATACGTCAAAGGGCATCGAATATTTGACGGAGTGCAGATCCATGGGGATCGATGCCCTCGCCGAGTATGAATACTCAAGGACCGAACTGTCATTGTTGAAGGCTAAAATCCCTTGATAATACAAGGCAAAAGGGGAATGGCAATTTGCTACATATTTTAATAAAATGTGTATTTTGTTTCATACCATGATTATATCTTCACAAACATACCCCTAAATAATTTTTTTTTCATAGTATCCCTAAACGCAATTTCTTGATTTATTATATCTTTTCATAAAATCCCCCCCCTCTCTATCCCATCAATTAATTGGCACTTCCCTTGCATAATGTTTACACGAGTCTGCAAAGGCCTTACAAACGGGGGCATTTGCATGAGAGGATACGAATATACGATTTTTCACCATCCCACCGGCGGATGGCTGGATAACGGGTCATTGAGGAAAGGGGGTGTGACGTCCCGGCAAAAATGACCGTTGCGGACTGAGGTTTATTGCTAAGATAAGGTTAATTTTATTTGGTACGTGAAAGGGGAACGAGATGAAGGAAAAATGGATAGTGAGAGTCAGTCAGATGAGTCTGCTCTTGGTAATGCTTCTTATCATCTGTATTGCTACTCCCCATACCTCCCATGCCCAAACGTATGGTCTTTACGGCTCCGGACTCCTCGGCGGAAGTTTCGGCACCACGAGCCTGAGCAGTGGATTATACGGGGGTTTACTCGGGAGCATGTATGGGGGAGGGTTGTACGGGGGCCTTTATGGCAGCAGCATGTACGGCGGACTCTACGGCAGCAGCATGTACGGCGGCGGACTCTACGGCAGCAGCCTCTATGGCGGCGGACTCTACGGCAGCAGCCTCTATGGCGGTATGTATGGAGGTATGTACGGCAGCATGGGCGGGAGCAGCTTGCGCACCCTCTACCTCATGTCGCTGCTGGGACAGCTCGGCACCGACGGAACGGGTACCGATCTCACGAGCCTCTTGGGAACGTCGGGGCTTTATGGCCTGGGCGGCATGTACGGAGGCTTGTTAGGCGGCATGGGCATGTATGGCGGGCTCTATGGCGGCGGCCTCTATGGCGGGCTCCTGGGCGGCAGCAGCCTCTACGGGGGGCTCCTGGGCGGCAGCAGCCTCTACGGCGGGCTTCTGGGCGGCAGCAGCCTCTACGGCGGGCTCCTGGGCGGCAGCAGCCTCTACGGCGGCGGCCTCTACGGCGGTATGTACGGCGGTATGGGCGGAAGCAGCATCTATACGCTTCTGCTCTTGCAGTCGCTGCTCGGTCAGACATCCTCACCGCTTACTTCACCCTTGGCAACGACGACGCCTGCTACCACCACCACACCCACCACCACTACTCCTGTGGCGACCGCTTCCGGTTTGTGGTATTGGTATTGATCCTGCTTGCGCATAGTGCAGAAAGGGCCGGTGCACGCACCGGCCCTTTTTTTATGGATAATGAGGAACCCTTTAATTCTTCTGGCTGGATCGTTCGAGGTCCAGGATCTCTCCCCCTGACGGATAGGACTCCGTTTCTATGGTGTCTATGGAGAGCAGCCTGTGCACGATATCGGAGATGCGATCAACCGCCTCTTCAACGAGCTTCACGTCCGCCAGGGTATCCTGATCCTCGTTCTTATCCGTCTGGCAGAGCTTCTCTTCGAATATCTTCAAAAATCCCTTGATACATGAAAGCGGCTGATTGATATTGTGAGCGGCGCCGCCGGCGAGATGCTGGAGGGCCTTCAATTTTTCCATCTGTATCTTTTTCTCTTCCATCCTCTTATTTTCGGTCACATCACGAATGATCCCTTCGATGGCGATCAGGTTGTTATCCTTGTCATAAATAGGAATCCTCTTGTCATGAAGCCAAATCCACCGTTTTCCCTTGGTCCTGAGGCGATATTCGATTTCGGCCCTTCCCCTCTTTTTTTCAACCCCTGCAAGGCCATCGGCAAGCATGCCTTTGTCCGCTTCATGAATGAGCTTGAGGTAGCCGCGAAGTCCCATGTCCAGTATGTCATTCTGGCTGTATCCGGTGATTTTTTTTACGGCCGGATTGACATAGTCGAATTCCCGATCGCAATTTATCCGGTAAATGATATCCTGGGCATTTTCGCTCAGACGACGAAATTTTTCCTCGGAATTGCGCAGACGGTTTTCAAGGGCCCTGATCCTGAGTCTCGTCTTGACCCTCAGCACCAACTCCTCGTTGTTGAAGGGCTTTGTTATGTAGTCGTCGGCGCCCGCCATCAGGCCGCTGATCTTATCCTCCTGACGGTTGTGACAGGTCACCATGATAATCGGGAGATCCTTCCATCGGTCGTTATTACGGATCTGCCGAGCGATGTCCAGTCCGTCCATCTCGCCCAGGGTAAGGTCGAGCAGGATCAGGTCAACCCGCGGCTCCTTTTCCAGGATGCTGATGACCTCCTTGCCGTCGCCGTTCCAGATGACATCGTATCCGCATCCTTCCAGGAGGAGATGGATCAAATTCGCAATATCCGGCTCATCCTCAACGAGGAGGATTACTTCCTGTTCCTTTGTTGCCTTGGTCATCGTTCCCCCTGCCTGAGATCAAACACACCTGCCACTTCATGCGATCAGGATACCCTCGCCCCCTGTAAGGGACATTGTCCTGAAAAACACCTCGTCCGGCTCGGACATCAAAGGGTACCCCTTATTATATCGGTGCGCCATCCGAATGAAAAGGCCTCTATTCCGCAGCCAACAAATCTGCTTTCGGCATTGCGCTAACGTGAGCAGGCATGTTTGGAGCAACTATATATGCTCACCCTCCGGGTCATAATGAGGGGAATCGCTCTTGCTCCACCTCCATATCGGGAGGATTCGGCGGCTCCGGCAGAACCTTCAGGTCCTTGGCTTCCTCGTCGGTATATTGCTGTTGAATCGCTTCTCCAAGTTCCTCAATCAGCCCCGTTCCCACTTCTTCGGCGGAAAACTCATCACCCAATTCTCCGCCGAGATCCTTGTCAAAAAGCCCTTCCGTCTCGATGGGAAAGGGCACCTCCGGCAATCCCGGCTGCTCGACCTCCCGAGGGGCTTCAGGTGGCGCTATCACCGGCTGCGAGGGGGCCCCAGGGGGAACCGCCCCTTCAAGGGCACCTGGCCCTTCCTTCACCCCTTCCGCCTTGTCCTCCGAAGTCTTCTCCGGAGGAGGCCCTGCTCCCTTTCGCTCCCTGGTTCTCTTCTCGATCTGAATGGCTGCGCCCTGCTCCTCTTCCTGGACCGAGATCATGATCTCCTGCAGGAGTCCTTCCAGTTCCTCCATGGTCACATCCATAATGTCTTCAGGTGGGGCGCCATCGAAGACCCATACCTGCTGGAAGGCTCCCAGAATGACCCTGTCCGGTATCTTCGGGTCAACGTTGCGCACCTCGACGCTTCCGACCGTACAAATGGCCCGGGTCGAGTCCACAGCCTTTCCGGCCCTTTCCGTCCGCTCGTTGATGACGAGCTGTTCGGTGCCTACCACCCCGGTCACCGCAGTGGTGGTCTGTATCTCGAATCGCGATGCCGGATTGATGAATTTGCCTATAAAGGCCCTGACCCGTCCCAGCTTCATGGTGAAGGTGGATTGACTCAGCGCGTCATCGGGCCGGTAGTGCAGTTCCTTTACCACAAGCTCGGTCTGTTCGCCCATGTCGAGGACCGCCCCGTTGATGAAACCGAGGCTCGCCTTTGACCGCTCACCGGTCGTTATGGTGTCCCTGTGGAACAGGTCGTCATCCTGGCTGGCAACGGCTGGCTTTGCATCCCAGGAGTGCTGAACATACACGGTGCCCACGAGCCGGTCAATCCTGCCCACGGGCGTTTCAGCCGCCATGGGCATGCCCGGGGCGAAAAGGATGCCGCACACGGCGAGCACCACCAATGACATCATCCCTACGCGTCCATACCTGCAATCCCTTCGGTTGATCATGGGCACCTCCCCGATAGCATTAAAATCTGCACGTCAGCCCGAGGGCATATATGTTTCTGTGATAATCCCTGCTCATCAGGCCGGGGTTTACATCATCGATGTTTGAATCATTATGCCGGTGGGAATATTTCACTTCCAGTTCCAGGCCATACCCCCCCTTTTTGCTCAATGCATTCCTGAACAGGGGCTGCGTATGACGGAATTCGTAGACATAGGTATCGTCCTCCCGATGGCCGCCGCTGAGATCCGTATGGTACAGCCAATCGTAGCGCTTTGTGCTGTAAGTGAATGAATGCACGTCACGGTGGGCGGACCAGTCACCCTTCGCGGTTATGAATCCTAAGGGGAGGATAAAGCTCTTCGGGATGGATACACATATCTCATACTGATGGGTGGTCCCGCTGGTCAGTTCATACTTCTGCTCAGGGGTGAGCCCCTCCTTCTCGCGATCATCCCTGAATACATATTCCACCTGCACGTATCCACGCCGTGCCGGTGAGTAGAACCGGACATTTGCCAGTCCCTTGGCCGTTTCCTTGTCCTTGGTCCTCTCCTGCACCCGGTTCTGCCATTCATACCCGCCCCCGAGTTCAGCGGTCATCCGGTAGGCGAAGTCATGGGCCCACCTGAAGCCGATCCCCGGTCCATTCGTATACCGGTCATAGTCGAGGTGACTGGAATGGTATGTGGCAAGCAACGTCGTCCTGGAAGTCCCGCGCATATAGGTCCAGGTGGCGATGAGCAGTTGTATCTGCAGGTCCCGCTCATCACGGCGGTCATAAAAAAGGGAATCGATCATATACCCCACCGAAAGGGTATTGAACCCCCTCAGCCCGGGGATATACCACCTGAGTTGCGGGGTATAGCGAATCTGCCCGATAGAGTCATAGCGGCCGGTGGGCTCTTCCTCCGGATAGAGGGTGACATTGTCGTCATACATGTAGCCGAGGGTTATGCTCTGGCTCAGCCGCTTGCGGCTTTTGAGGAAAAGAAAGCCGGCCGCATATTGCGATTCAAGGGCCAGCCGCGTCCGCGGCGCCAGGACAAATGCCTTTCTGAGCGCATCCAGGGCCTCATTCGGACGATTCATAAAGACGAGGGTCAACCCCAGGTCCCTGTGGGCATAGGCATGCCCCGGATATACGTCGATCACGCCCCTGAATCCCTTTTCCGCCCGCTCATACTCCCCGGCTTGAAATGCCTTCCGGGCGTCGATGTACGTGGTGACATTCCCGGCGGATTCGGCGCAGAGCACAGCCAGGAGAATACTCACACCGCACAGAAACAGGACCAGGAGAAAGGGACCAAGGCCTCCCTTGCCGGGAAACCCGAACCGCCTGGTTACCAGGGCGCAGGCCCCGAGTATGACCAGTATAATGGCGGTCACTGCAATGTGCCAATTCTCCTCAAAGAGCCCTATGAAGCATCCCCCGATGCCCTGTTCCCTTGGCGTGGTTTCGCTGCCGGGCGGTGCAGGGGGTGATTCCGACGAGATGCTGACCGGCCGGAAGCGCTTCTCAATGGACCCGAGGAACACCTTCGGTTCAAAGCGAAGCACAGCGGGATCTCCGGTGTTCCTGATCCAGTATCCGACCCCGGCCTCCATGACCTCATCCTCATACCGGTAACTGCTGGGGGAATCGAAGTCAAAGGCATAGAGCTTGGGCACCCCCGGGGCGCCGTTGAATGGATCATTGGGGTCCCCCCCGTAGAGCCGCCCTGTGACATCCCCGTTATTGGGATCTGCGAGCACCTCCTGCCACGATATATCGAACGGATAGGGAGAGCCGATCAGGTTCCATCCGCTCCGGAGATCATAGGCATACGAGGTTTGCACCGGTCTTCCCGGGATATCAACGATGATACCCTTGTTTCTCGCTATCAGGAAAAAGGCCTTGCCCGGGACCACGGCGCCGATATCAGGGAATTCATCATAGTCATCGATGGAGGAGTCCCACCACCAGAGTCGCCACTGCTGTGGGTCATTTTCGCCCAGATCGTCAAGGAAATTCTCCGGTGCATTCGGATCGGGATTCGCTGCAACCACCGGATAGGTGACGATCTGGTAATCACTCACCTCGGTCCCTGCATGAAGCTCCTCTCCGGTATATGTCGTTCCCGGTATTGCGGTTACAAGCGGGGAGGATACACCGAGGTCGCCGGATGAGGTAACCGCAACCAGGACAAAGGAGTACAAGGTCTGATCCCGCAGTCCGGAAATGAGGCAGGAATCCCCGCCGGGGGGCACAGGCTCGTATTGACCGCCCGCCAGGTCAATGTCCGGCGAGGTGCCGTAATAGACCCGGTATTCGTCGAGGTCCATGTTTTCATCGGGAACCGGGTCCCATCCTGCCGTTACCTCACCTGCCCCCAGGCCCTCCGTGGTGACAACAAAATTCTCCGGAGGGGCGGTGGAGTACCATTCGCTGGTGTGCCTCGTGATGATGCGGGCCATATATACGGCCTGGTCGGAGATATAGAATTCAACATACTCGCCGTCACCGGGGGTAAACACCTCTGCGCCGCCCAAGCGGATGAATTTGATCACCGCCCGCCGGGTGGCATCCCAGAACTCCACGTCAGGCGCCTGCAGGGAGCCCACCAGGGGGATTTCGAGGATAAGGGGAGGCGCATCCGGGTCTTCGGTGGGATTGTATTCCACCGCAGTCCCCTGGTCATTGCGCAGTGCAATGTCTATCACCGTGACATCGGGATCGCGGGGATCAGGGGCGCAGGTGATGGCAAGGTCGAGCACCGCATCGGGCCCGACGACCTGGCCGGCCGTGCCGGAGGGGACATCGAAGAGAAATGCGGGGTCAATGGAAGCGGCATCCATAAAGGCAGTCGCGGACGTTTCCTCTCCGTTCGCATTCAAGACCCCCTCCACGCGAATGACCCCCATGGACATGACCTGCGAACAATCAAGGGTATCAAGCACCTCGCCGACGGTCCGCTTCCCGGCAGGCGAAACCGTAACCCTGCGGGACAACGGCCCCAGCAGGTTCCCGCCTTCCGGGTCGAGCAGCTCTATGGTAAAGGCGACCACATACACGTTCGGGTCTCCCTGGCCGTTCGCGGCCCCCTGCTCGACGGTCATATGATGCACCCTCGGGTCAAGGATATACTCCAGGCGCGTGATCCTCTGAGGATCATTGGGATCTGCCGTGCGCTCCATATCACTCCCGGTAAGGTGATCGCCTCCGGGCATGCGATCAGGATCAGGCCATCCGTCTCTGTCCGCGTCATCAGCAGGGGCGAAAAGGGCGATTTTCACATCCGCACGGGGTTGCTTCCCATAGCTCCATATCCCCTGCCTTCCGAAGGCATCCCGATAGGAGATGGTGAGGCCGATCCTGCCCTCGTCCGCGTCACGCCTGTTCACGGAGAGGGAGGGGGAGCCGGGCTCATGGATGGTCAATTCGACCTGTCCCGGTGTTTCATTCGTGACAAGCACATCGCTGACCACCCTTCGATACCCCTTCGACTCCGCATATACGCGGCAATTCGCGTCATGGAAGAGAACAAACGTATGCTCGAACGAATTCATCCCCACCCAGGTGTCATAGGCAGATACATCCGAGAGGGCGCCGGATCCGGGGGGCTCGTACCCGTTAACCTGCACTGTTTCCTCTAAAGGCCCCTTGGTGATGCGCTCAATGGTCCGTTCCTCTGCCTTCCCGTCCTTCATGACGAGTTCCTTGAGGGTCAGGGTGACCTCCTCACCCGGGGAGGACACCAGGACCATTATCGAGCGAAGTCCTTCCCCTTCCGGGATGGAGACGAGGCTGAAGTCCTTGCCCCTGGTTTCCCCCGGAAGGAGGGTCAGGGATATCCGTGCCGGCTGATACCGCCATGTATTCGGGTCCTCGTCCACATTCTCGATCCTCGCCTCGTATACCCCCGCCTCCAGGTCAGTGACTGCGTATCGATAATACGGGAAGGCGGGATCAAGCACCAGTCCGTTCGGGTCGATGATATGCTGCATGCCTGCTCGAGGAAGCACCCGGGTAAGGGTAAGGCGCACCCCCTGCAGGAGCGGATTCACCCCCGGCCGGTTCGGGTCCATGACCAGGCCGGTGAGGATCGCACAATCGGTGATCCCGTCACAATTCATATCCTCGTCGCCGCACGGATCGAAGGCCCCGGGATTTATATCAGGATCTGCGTCATCGCAGTCACCCGGCCTGCGGGCTTGGTATAAGTCCTCAGGTGCGCACAGGCAGCGTGCATGCTGAATCACCCCGTATCCATCCCCGTCCGCATCCCGATAATACTGGACACATCCGATGATGGACTCTCCATCCACCACCCCATCGCAGTCGTTGTCCTTGCCGTCGCACACCTCGGGGGCTTCCGGATACACGGTGCCGTCCGTATCGTCGCAATCCCCGCCGATCGAAACATACCCCTCGGGGGGATCAATGGATTGGATACCGTCGTTCGGATCCCCGAACCCGTCTTCATCCGCATCCGCATAAAAGGAAACGCATTCCTCGTCCACCTCACCGTCGCAGTCGTTGTCCTTGCCGTCGCACACCTCGGACGGGCATGAGAAGAGGTGTCCGGGACGGGTGCTCCACCCTCCCACGTCATCGTCCAACCCAACGATATTCAGGGTGGCGGTGCCCAATTTCCTGTGGATGGTGAAAGGTACGGTGGCGATGACCCCCGAAACCCCCTTGGTGATGAAGGACTGCCCCTCTTCGGATACACCCTCGGTAAATCCCCCCACGCGCAGGTAGCTGTTTCCGGGGGTGTAGGTGATAGCGAAGAATTTGAAATCAGCGGCCAATTCGCCCCTGGTGAAAAGGACTGCAATGGAATCGGGCTTATTCGGGTCGGAAACCGGCTTGAGTACATTGGGATCAAAGAGGATGTCGAATCCGAATGCCGTTACGTCTTCGGGGGCGTTGTTAATACCAATGGAAAAGTGCACCTCCTCACCGGCGGGTCCGGTCTGGTGATCGTCGATGTAGAGGCTGTCCGATAGGGTGTATTCATATGAGAGGGCATCATTGGACCCGTCACCGTTGATCACATTGAGGGGCACGTGCCCCAATCCAGGGGGCGCCGTACACACGATCCGGCCTCCATCCCTGCCCGTGACCATGGCCTGGTGTCCTCCGAACAGGACGACCGCATCAGGGGCGAATCCCGCCCCTTCGATGGTAACGCTTGTGCCGCCCCGACTGTTGCCGTAATTGGGTTCGACGCGAACAATGGAGGGCGCGGCATACACCACCCCCGTTGATGTGATCACCAATGACAGCGCTGTGATGAGCGGTAAAAAGAAACTCGCCCCGGCCCGTTTATACATCCTCTTCCCCATTACTGCCTCCTATGACCGACGGCATCACTCGCCTTTTGAGGAGGATACCCCTATGGTTAAACGTATTATTGGGAAAAATGATTCCATGGTATGCACATGCACTTCACAATGGTCCGTAGTCCCGCAAAGAATAGCCATACGTTCAGAGGGAAAGCAAAAATCGTTCCATAGGAAAAGACTTCGACCTCGTAAGGATGTGACATGTAAAAGCCCCCGGTGCCTTGTATAAACGGCTGTGTCGGTGAGCCGGGAATTCGATTTACTTGCTGCCGGCCCCATGCCCTGACATAGGAACTATGACAAAGGCCATGAAAGTTCACTCTATTGAATACCGGTCGGGAAAAGACCTTTTCGAATATCTCCTTGTTTAATGAATTCTCCCCGCAGCAAGCTTCGGGGAATTAAACCCGAAGAGATTAAATAAATAAAGCAGTCAATGAACCGGAAAGGGGAGTAAAGGGTCTTCAGCCTTCGTTCGGGATAGCACCACCCTCCAAAAAGGGGATAATGAAGGATGCATAATCAATAGAATGCTATCACACAACCGGTTGCCGGTCAATCAACCCCTCATGCATAGTAACCGCTCAGTACATTCAATACATCGGAGCAATTTTATACTTCACAGAATTTTCAAGATCCCTTGATTTTCTTGACTTTAGCACCTGCCTGCCATACAATAGCACCGTCTTGTGAAGATTTGCGCGCCCATCAGGATGTTCCTCTATCGACGCCACGATTAAAAAAATCAAAGGCGTGGTAAACATTCCTGAATATTCGTCGCCCACGTGAGAGGTTCCCTCATATGTTTGGAATCGGCATGACCGAACTCATTGTCATCCTCGTGATCGCCCTGCTGGTCATCGGGCCTGACAAGCTCCCCGAGCTTGCCAGGACACTCGGGAAGGGATTGGCTGAATTTAAAAAAACGGCAGAGGATTTCAGGAATACCATCCATGAGGATCTCAAGGCTGAAGAGGAGAAGTCAAAACTCCTCAAGAAGGTGGATGAACAGATCAAGCCGAAGGATGGACAACAGGCCGGGGAACGCACCCCATCCGCAGAACCGGACCAGGGACCTGTGGCGGACGAGGCGCCCCCTTCCCCTTCCGTTCAGCACACTAAACCCGACGAGCATGCCTGACCGATGAAGCTCAAAAAGGTCGATTTTGATGAAAGGCTCCCCTTCACCTCGCACCTCGGGGAGATCCGCTACCGCCTCATCAGGATCATTATATTCCTCGCCATACTCTTCGTCATTTGCTTTTACCTGTCCGAGTCGATCCTGGACCTTCTCCGGGCCCCCATAAAGGATTTCGACCTCATATTCATTTCACCGACCGAGGCCTTCTTTGCCCATCTCAAGCTGGCCTTCTTTACGGCCCTCGCCCTCTGCATCCCTTTCATACTCTATCACGTGTGGGAATTCATCTCCCCAGGGCTGAAAATCCTTGAGCGGAAACATACCTTGCCCTTTGTCATCTTCTCCACCCTCTCCTTTGTGTGCGGGGCGCTTTTCGCGTACTTCCTCATCCTCCCCCTCGGGCTTCGCTTCCTCCTCACCTATAAGACCTCCTCCCTCACCGCCAACATCACCATCGGCTACTATATCGGGTTTGTCTCCCGCCTCATCCTGGTATTCGGCATCATCTTCGAACTCCCCCTGATCATCCTCTTTCTCACCAAGATAGGCATTATGAAACCGGCGATGCTGACCAAAAACCGGAAATATGCCGTCCTGATCATCTTCATCCTCTCCGCCATCCTTACCCCTCCCGATGTGGTCACCCAAATCCTCATGGCGATTCCCCTCCTGTTTCTCTACGAGATAAGCGTGGTGGTCTGCCGTGCCACCTACCGGAAAAGGCAGGAAAAACAAGAGAGCGCCGCAGGCACATAATGTCCGGAGAATTCCTTGAGACCACCACCCTGGATGACGCCTATGAGGTGATCCGCACCCATGTCCCCCTGGGCACGAGCGCCGAGATCATTCCCCTGGATGCGGTTCTGGGCAGGATCACCGTGTGCGAATTGCAGGCCCCTGAGGATCTCCCCCTGTTCGTCAAATCCACGGTGGACGGCTATGCCGTGCGCGCAGCCGATACGTTCGGCGCCTCCGAGGGCACCCCCATCTATCTGGAGGTGCTTGGCGAGGTCACGATGGGCTCCGGCAAGGTTATGGACCCCCGGGGAAAAGGAATACCCCGGTTCAGCCTCCCCCACAATGCGGCCATACGGATTCCCACCGGGGGAATGCTCCCCGAGGGAGCCGACGGCGTGGTCATGGTGGAATATACCCAGCCCTGTCAAGGAGAAAAGGGAAATGTGATCGAGGTGACCCGGGCAGTGGCCCCGGGTGAGAATGTCATCCAGCGCGGGGAGGATATACGAAAGGGCGAATCCCTTTTTCCCAAGGGACATCAGCTCAGGCCACAGGACATCGGCATCCTCGCGGGATTGGGGATGACCACGGTCGCGGTCTTCAGAAGGCCGTCGGTAGCCATCCTTTCCACCGGCCCCGAGGTGTGCCCGGTGGACCGGTTCCCTGAAAAGGGAAAGGTGCGGGACATCAACGCCTATACCCTTGCCGCCGTGGTCAGGGAATCAGGGGGAGAGCCGCGCAGCCTCGGCATTTGCCCTGATGATCCGTGGGAACTGAGGGAAAGGGTCGGCGCCGCCCTGACCCGGGCGGATTGCGTGCTCATATCCGGCGGGAGCTCCGTGGGAACCAGGGACTATACCTTCCAGGTCATCACCGACCTCGGCCCTCCGGGGGTATTGGTCCACGGCCTTTCCATACGTCCCGGCAAGCCCACCATTATCGGTCAGTCAGGGACGGTCCCCATCATCGGCCTGCCCGGCCATCCCGCATCCGCAATGGTCGTTGCACATGCAATCGTCCGGCCCCTGGTGCACCGGCTATCCGGACTCTGCCTTTCACCGCTGGAGTCAACCCTGGAACACAGCTCCCATACCCTCACGGCAGTCCTCACCAGAAACGTCCCTTCCTCGCCGGGGAAGGAGGACTTTATGCGGGTGGCGTTAACCGAACGGGAAGGGCGTTTGCTGGCAACCCCCCTGTTCGGTAAGTCCGGGCTCATTTCCCCCCTGATCAAGGCGCACGGAATGTTCAGAATCCCTGCGGATGCGGAAGGGGCCTATGAAGGTGACGAGATCGAAGTCCGGCTCTTTTGACGGAATGCCGCTTCCTACTTCACCCTTCCTTCCTCATTCGTCTTGATAACGTAAATATCGGAGATCCCCTCCCTCCTGTCGACGATGCCGCCGGCAACCATATAGCCGCCGTCGCAGGACTGCAGGAGCGCATGGGGATACACACAGGCGGCCCTGGTGAACAGGCTGGCGTATTCATCATCCAGGTCCCTTACCCCGAACGTCGTGGCCCAGACCTTATTTCCGTCGCCATCCAGCTTCAGAAGATAGGGATCCGCAATGGACAGCTTGGTGTACGTGGAGATGGCCAGGATGAAGGCCCCCCCGGAGGTCTGAATGACGGAGAAGGCGTTCGCTCCCTTGGTATCCTTTGCGGAGACAAAGGATGCGGGATCCAGGTCCTTGATGCCGAAGGTCTTTTCCCAGACGACCTTCCCCTGGCCATCCAGACGTATGACAAGGGCATCCCCCTGCCCGATCTCGGACGTGGAAACCTGCCCCCCGATGATATAGCCGCCGTCGGAGGTCTGTTTGACGGATCGGGCGGAACCCCGTCCCTTACCGCCGAACATCTTCTCCCACACCTTGTTCCCCGAACCGTCCACCTTGACGATATAGGCCTCCCCGCTGCCGGAGCCGAATGAATAAGTGGTCCCGGCCAGGATATACCCCCCGTCCGACGTCTGCTTGACATCATGGGCACGTGCCGCGCCGTTCCCGTTAAACGTCCGGTCCCAGACCGTCTTGCCGTTGGGATCGAGCTTCAGCACGTAGGCGTCACCCTTGCCCGACCCGAAGGACTGGGAATCGCCTGCAACAATATAGCCTCCATCGGAGGCCTGGGCCACGGAATGGGCGGTGTCCCATTCCTTGCCTCCGAGCGTCTTTTCCCACACCTTGTCTCCCTTGGCATCCAGTTTGAGGACATACACGTCGCACTTCCCTGCGCCGGCGGATTGGGTGCCTCCTGCCACGATGTAGCCGCCGTCCGAGGTCTGGCAGACGGATTCCGCGCTGTCCGTATCCTCGCCCCCGTAATATTTTCCCCATACCTTGCTTCCCGCAGCGTTCAGCTTGAGGAGATAGACATCACTCTTTCCCGAGCCGAACGAAAACGTCTCACCGGCAAGGATATAGCCGCCGTCCGAGGTCTGTTGAACCGCATGGGCGACATCGATATGCTTCCCTCCGAACGTCCTTCCCCAGGTGATCGTTTTTTTGGAGGGCGGCGGCTCACCGCACCAGGCCCCTGACGGAAACCAGCACACCATGCCGATAACCGCAAGACCGAAAAGTATATACATGACATTCCGTTTGTGCATCGCAACCTCCGTGTGAAAGGCATTAATAGTACAAAAAATCAACATAATTCCTTCACCCTATGAACAGTATAACGAACCGCTGCGGATTCTGTCAACGTTAATATTGAATATTCTTTTTATTGAATACTATAATTGCTCGCTGCCGTTACGAGTGCCCCTTCCAATGCCCCATGAGGATGGCTTCGCATATCCCGAATCGTCCTTCCAGTGCAAACAGCCTTGACAGGGTCCCATGGCCGTCCGGTTCACCACGGGACAGGGAATCGTCGTGGGCAGACATGTTTACGGAGCGATACAGGGATGGGAATTGCGTGCATCCCTTCCTTTGCCTTTGTCCGGTCGTTGGTTTATCATACAATCCTGAGCAGCACAAGGCAGGTGAGTGCTGCTGAAGGCCGCCCGGAGCTATCCGGGGAATCCCTTTCATTTCCGGAATGGGTACACAGGCGCCCCGGCCCTCCCCAGAGCAAGGTGCACGACCATGAACGAAATCATCGACATCGACGGATCACTCAAATCCGGGAGCGGCACCATTGTGCGGCACTGTCTCTCCCTCTCATCCATTCTGCGAAGAGAACTTCGCATGCGCAACATACGGGCCAGGAGGAAAAAACCCGGGCTCCGTCCCCAGCACCTGAAGGCGGTTGAGGCCTGTTGCCTGCTCACCGGCGGAACTACGGAGAGGGCGGCAGTGGGCTCGAGCGAGATTGTCTATACGCCTGGAGAGGTGATCCGGCATGGCGAATTCAACTGGGACATAGGGACCGCCGGCTCCACCACCATGATGGCCCTCTGCCTCCTCCCGCTGGGATGCTTCGCTGCGCAAAAATCGTATTATACCATATCGGGCGGGGTATTTCAGGATTTCGCGCCCAATGCATTCCACACAGGAAACGTCCTGTTACCCCTTCTGAAACGTTGCGGCATCGCTGCCGATCTGCGCGTCATACAACCGGGCTACGTCCCTCTCGGCGGGGGAACGATCAGACTCGAGGTCGAACCGGTTACCGGAAGGCTGAAACCTATGCGTCTGTCCAGGCAGGGGCGTATCACCGGCATCAACGGGATTGCCGTCGCCTCCCATCTCACAGAAAGGCGGGTGAGCCGGAGGATGGCGGACGCCTGCGTAAAGGAGCTCAGGGCATCGGGGTATCACGCCGAAATAACCATTATCGAAGACGACACCTCGAATCAGCCGGGGGCGGGGCTCTTCATCAGTGCGAAGACCGATACCGGGTGTATCATCGGCGCCGATATGGCGGGTAAAATCGGACGAAGCGCGGAACATATAGGCGCCTCGGTTGCACGGGCCCTTCTGGAGGATATACGGTCAGGCGCAACGGTGGATCGCCATACTGCGGACCAGTTGATCCTGTATGCAGGACTGGCCGAAGGGGAGAGCGAATACGTGATCCCGGCCATGAATGACCACATCGATGCCAACCTGTGGCTGGTCGAACACATCCTGGGCGCCCGGGTCAGCGTCCGGCAGGGGCGCATCAGCATAAGAGGGATCGGTTTTGAGCGGTCCTCGTAAAAAGGGGCAGGAGGGGCAGGAACCGCTGCCTGCCGCCTCATGCCCCGCTGTTTACCTTAGCTCATCAGGGGCATTCGAGCTCTATCTCGATGTCCCGGGAGCAGCTATCGCACTCCCCTTCGTAGTTGTCACCGCCGCAGGGATCCTCCGGTGCGCTGACGCCCACCGAATCGTATCCGTCACAATTCTGGTCGATGCCGTCACCCTCGATCTCCACGGCACCCGGATTGATTGCAGGATCATTATCATTGCAGTCATTCCCACCGGAGAGAACGGAGATGTAACCATCCTCGTCCAGATCAATCAGGTCAACGCCGTCGCAGTCCTGATCAATGCCGTCGTTGAGGATCTCCGGCGCACCGGGATGAATATTCGGGTCGGTATCGTTGCAGTCCGTACCCCCTGCATCGAGGGATGCATACCCGTCGGCATCGACGTCCACAAGGTCCGCCCCGTTGCAATCCTGGTCGATCCCGTCGTTAGGGATCTCCACTGCCGCGGGATTGATCGTCAGGTCCGTATCATCGCAGTCCCTGCCCCCCGTTTCGACCGATGCATACCCGTCCCCGTCCGCATCAACGAGGTCCGTGCCGTTGCAGTCCTGGTCGATCCCATCGTTGGGGACCTCCATGGCACCGGGGTAAATGCCCGGATCGTTGTCGTTGCAGTCCGTGCCGCCCGATTGCACCGAGAAATAGCCGTCTTCGTCTGCATCAACGAGGTCCATGCCGTTGCAGTCCTGGTCGATCCCGTCGCTGGGGATCTCCGGGGCACCAGGGTAGACGCTCGGGTCGTTGTCGTTGCAGTCCTCCCCACCCGAGGCAACGGATGCATGCCCGTCGCCGTCGGCGTCAATTACCAGCCCCGCCTTTGCCCGGGACACGGCAGCGCCGGCGTCAACGAGCCCGTAGCCGAACTCCTGGTCCCACCCGGTGGGACCGATGTCCTCCGCGGTCTCCCGCAGGAGTATTCGAACCTCCTTCACGGAGAGGCCGGGATTCGCGGAGAGCATCAGTCCGACCACGCCGGACAACTCGGCGGTGGCCATGGATGTCCCCTGCATCAACCGGTAGACGAACTGGGAGGTATCGCACACGGTCTCCTTGAAAGCCGAATCAAACTGATACCTCGTTGCGTAGGTGATCTGCATGATGCCGTCGGCGTATCCGTCCTTGTTGAAATCCTTCCTGAGGTATCCGCCGGGCGTGGCGACCTCCACCTGGGGGCCATAGTTCGAATAGTAGGCCCGCTTGTCCTTGTATTCGGTCCCTCCCACCGCGATGACCTCCGCATAGGCGGCAGGAAAGCACACCTTGTCTTCGAGGTTGTTTCCGGTGCCCGCCACCATCACGACCCCCGCATCGGCGGCGTAAGCGATCGCCTCGTGCACGATGGGCCCCGGATCGACGCCGGGGGACCAGGCCAGGCTCATGTTGATCAACTTCGCCCCGTGATCCACCGCATAGTATATCGCCTCGGCGATGGAGGAGGCGTAGCCGATGCCCCGGTAGTCGAGGACCTTGAGGTTCATGAGGGTGCACTCCCGGGCGATGCCGGTGTCGGTGTCGGGATCGAGGGTATGCGCCGCGATGATACCGGCAAGGTGCGTACCATGGCCGTTGGTATCATTCGGGTGCGTATCCTTGTTTACGAAATCGTATCCGTGGATGTCATCGATGTACCCGTTCAGGTCATCGTCAACGCCGTTATCGGCGGCCTCAACGGGATTGGTCCAGAAGTTGGTGATCTCCAGGTTCGGGGCCTTCGCATACGTGCTGCCCTGTACACGCAATGCCTCGTGTTCCGGCACGGCGTAATCCTCGTACGCGACACCGGTATCCAGGAGGGCGACCACCACTGACGGTGCCCCGATTGTTTCCTGCCAGGCGGCTTCGACGTTCAATTTGTCCAAAAACCACATGAGTTCCCTTTTCTGGTTCGGGTCTTCGGCAAGCTGCAGGTACTCCGTGATGGTTATTTCCGCCTTTGCATTCGGATCGAGGATATAGTACGGATCATCCTTCATGAGATCCAGATCGATAAGCGAGGCGTCAATGGAGGAGGCGTCCTGCACCGCGGTGCACTCGTAGTCCAATTGGGCATATTCGATCACATCCGGTGGTTCGGCCCAGTACCGCTCCAAAAGTTCCTCCACCGACTCTCCTTCAGCAGGAAACACCTCGTAGAATCCCCCCTGGGAGACCATACGGCCGAGCCTTCCGTGCAGATTCGGCCGATATCCCTTCCGTATATGGTCAGCCTCCTCAGGAGAAAATTTCACCAGTATGCGGCTGCGGTGATAGGCGCCGGCTGGCTGAATCCGTGCATCATCGGCCGTCACATGGGCTTTCGGCACGCCGCCCTGTGTGGATTCATCGGGATACAACCCGGCTGTGCCACCGCCCACGTAAGAACGGCCATAGTTCCCCCTTCGATGTGCCGCATTCGCGGCATAGGCCGTTGCGGAATGGCCGCTGGCGTGCGGTGACGGAGATGACGCAGCCATGATGCGGGCTTCGTGAGTATCCGCCGCATGCCTCCCGGTATCGGTCACATTCTGCACAAGCAGGAGCATACATGCCAGGTACGTGACAATTAAGAGAATATACGGTATTTTACCTATTCTCATATGTTTCACTCCCTTTCAGCATCCCGAAGCCTTCCGGTGTGCACTCCCTGTCTGAAAGGTCCGGGACCGTTCATGGGATTGCCTCGTTATGGTGAACGTGCCGCAGTGACCCTGTTATTGGGTCACGAATTTGATTCTTACCCGCGCGGCAAACCGGTTTGTGTCCTTTTTGTACTCCAGGATCTGGTCAACGATCCCGATCAGCCCCGATTGGCCCGCCAGTGCGGCCGTGAGCTGCCCGTCGGCATCCACCATGCCCAGCAGGGTATCCGGCCCAAGGGCATCGAACTCCTCCTTGGTCAGTACATGGGCATAGGTGACCAGCACCCCTTCGCTCGTGTACGAAAGCCTCTTGAGGCATTCGCACCTGCGCACGAATACGTGGATATAGGTTACATCGGGACCCAGGTATTCACCGATCATGTACCCGATGACGCTTTCCCCCACCGCAGGGGCGTTCAGGTAATCGGCGGCCGTGCTGCCGTCGATGATCCCCCCGGCATGCACCACGCTTGCACTCAGGAATACTACCAAAAAAATGGAGAGGCAAATGTTAATGCGTTGCGCCTTGGTTAACATTGTTCTGCTCCTTTCCGATGTATACTGCATCCTGGTTTGTCAACCGTATCTATATATATCATCTCACGCCATCCCTAAGAGCAAGCGGTATGCCACAACCGTTACCGCGGGCATGACGTACAAATTTCTCTTTTGAAAACAACAAGAAAGAGATTGAATAAAAACCCTTTGTCAACCGCAATGAAGATCGAATCAATTAAGGGACCTGTTTTTCGCCGGAATGGATAAAAGGGGGCGTTCTGCTTAAATTAGATTTATTTTCAATGTATTACGTTGATTTATACCATGATGTGGCCTGCTGAGGGGGCGGATTCTCAGGGGAGGCATATACGTAAATAAAACCCGGGGGCAGGGATAATTATGTTGTTATCTTACTGTTTTTTAGGGTATATATTTCTTCCGACACGTCAAGAGGGGATTATCTCAGAGGCGTACGAATATGTTCAAATTACGGCACACCGCAGTGTAAATAAAGTGATCATTTATGGTTTATATATTGAAATTATTGGCTATTTATCGCATCAAAAAAGATGTTCAAATTACAACATGTGGTGTCGAATATGATTGATCATTGCGGGTAATATATTAAACAGTTGTGCTGTTCGAAAACGTTACGAGGGGTTGTCCTTCTACCCCTTTGATGATGCGTCCTCATCGATCTTAAGCAATCAACCTTTCAATTGAGGCATAGTGCGCGTGAAAACAATGTTCCCTGCGGCGATCAACATTCATTATGCGGCCCGGGAGGAAAATCCTCCCGGGCCCCTTTTCAGGTTATTCAGTTGCATTCGGCTTCTATTTCATACCCGTTTGAGCAACTGTCGCATTCAGCCTCGTAATCATCCCCGGAACACGGTGCGGCAGGGTCCGTTATGACGGTGCCGGGATCGAGATCGCTTCCGCTGCAATCCTGGTCGATACCGTCACCCTCGATCTCCAGCGCCCCCGGATTTATATCCCGATCCGTATCATCGCAGTCCGATCCGCCCGACTCCAGGGAGGCGTAACCATCACCGTCCGCGTCCGTGAGGTCCCATCCGTTGCAGTTCTGGTCCACACCGTCGTTGAGGATCTCGAATGCACCGGGATACACCGAGGGGTCGAGGTCGTTGCAGTCGGCCCCGCCTGACACCGGCGAGGCAAACCCGTCCTCATCCGCGTCGATGAGATCAGTCCCGTCGCAGTCCTGGTCGATGCCGTCGTTGGGCACCTCAGGGGCGCCGGGATACACGGAGAGGTCATAATCATTGCAGTCGGCCCCGCCTGACACCGGCGAGGCAAACCCATCCTCATCCGCATCGATGAGATCAGTCCCGTCGCAGTCCTGGTCGATGCCGTCGTTGGGCACCTCAGGGGCGCCGGGATGTATATACGGTGCTGAATCGTCGCAATCCATCCCCCCTGCCACAACGGAGATGTAGCCGTCATTGTCCGCATCAGGAACATACTTCTCCAGGGCATTGGACACCGCCTTATGGGGCCTGACCAGACCGTAGCCGTATATCTCGTCCCAGCCATGTTTGCCGAGGTCCAGCGCGGTCTCCCGGAGTATCATGTGGATGTCCTTCACGCTCAGGGCAGGGTTCGCCGAGAGCATCAATCCCACGATCCCTGACACCTCCGCCGTGGAAAGGGATGTCCCCTGCAGGAATTTGTATACGAATTCGGTGGTATCGCATAGTCTCACCGAATAGTCATCATCATCACCGTCGGCGACCATGTAGCGTGTCTTGAAGGTGAGCTGCAGGATGCCGTCCGGAAATCCGTCATTGTTCAGATCATGGTTCAGGTCTCCACCCGGCGCCATAAAATCGAGCCCTGTGCCGCAGCTTGAATAGTAGGCCTTTTTATCCCGGTAATCGGTGGCGCCTATGGCAAACACCTCCTGGTAGGCAGCCGGATAGCAAATGATGTCCTCCTGATTGTTACCGGCGCCCGCCACCACAACAACCCCCGTATCGGCGGCATAGGCGATGGCCTCCCTGACGATCGGTCCCGGTTCCAGCCCCGAAGGCCAGGCC
>JBLIRP010000051.1:0-13626 GCA_049472355.1 bacterium
TCAAGCACGGCCGCTATGGCGCCTTTCTCGGGTGCAGCGGATATCCGGAATGCAAGAATATCGTCTCCCTCAACAAGCCGGGCACAGGCGCGCAGGAGGCCGAGCCCACTGAGGAAAAATGTGAAAAGTGCGGCAGTCCCATGGTCATAAAGAACGGCAGGTATGGCCGATTTATGTCCTGTTCGAATTATCCGAAATGTAAATTCGTCAAACCCCTGGGTATCGGTGTCCCCTGCCCCAGGGAGGGGTGCAAAGGGGAATTGGTGGAGCGACGTTCCAAGCATGGCCGGGTCTTTTACAGTTGCAGCAAATATCCCGAGTGCGATTTTGCCTGCTGGGAGAAACCGATAGCGGCAGCCTGTCCCAAGTGCGGATACCCGATTATGCTCGAGTCAAACGGAAAAAGACCCAAGAAAAAATGCGGTCGAAAGGATTGTGATTATACCGAGGAACTGGAATGAGCAAGGCATGCGGCGGTATGGTGGTGTATAGTAAAATATACAATCTATTCCATTGTTATCTAATGGCATTTCAGCATTTGTCCCTTTCGGCTGGGGTGATAAGGTCGAAAATACACAGAAACAGGATGGTGATACGCCGTGGCACGGCAGTGAGGCGAGGATTTATTTTCAATAAAATCAATTTGTTACAAGGGAAATCTGTTGTCAAGGGGACATGTGGTATGGGGATTGCTTTATAACAATAGCTTTATTTCTTTGTTTGTGTCACGCAGGCCGTCGAAGCCGCCTGTATGAGGGTATAACCGCAGGAGATACAAAGGGAAAAGGGGAAGGATAGGGATTCCTAACAGCAAAGGAAAAGCAATGAACGTGTACCAACAAACGATTCAAACGGAAATAGGATGTTCGGGCATCGGCCTGCACAGCGGGAAAAAGGTCAGAATGAACCTGAAACCGGCGCCTGCTGATACCGGCATCATATTCAAACGGGTCGATGTCGGCCACCAGTGCATGATAAGGGCCCATATACGTAACCTGAACAATGTCAGCTATGCCTCCACCCTGTGCGCGAACGGGTATGAGGTGCAGACAGTGGAACATCTGCTGGCCGCCCTGATGGGCCTGGGAATCGACAATGTCATCGTGGAAATCGATTCCTCCGAGATCCCCATTATGGACGGCAGCGCGGTCCCCTTCGTCTTCCTGATTCATGAGGCGGGGATACTCCCCCAGGATCGTCCGCGACAATACCTGAGGATCAAGCGGACCATAAAGGTGGGGGACAATGACAAGTTCATCAAGATCGTTCCTGAAGACGACTTCAGGATAACCTACGAGATATCCTTTAATCATCCCGTCATCGGTACCCAGCGCGCCTCGTATGTGTGCAATGAGGAAAATTTTTCCAAGAAGATATCCCGTGCGAGGACGTTCGGTTTTCTCAGCGACATAAAGGAGTTGCGAAAAAGGGGACTCACCAAGGGGGGATCGCTGGATAATGCGGTGGTTATTGATGATTTCAGGATACTGAACGGAAATCTCCGCTACCCGGATGAATTCGTATGCCACAAGATCATCGATGCCATGGGAGACCTGTATCTCCTCGGCTATCCGGTGATCGGGCATGTGGTTGCCTACAAGACAGGGCACGGGTTGCATGCCTCGCTGGCGGATAAGATACTCAGGAATCCCAACCGCTGGGAACTGGTCACCTTCGAGGAACATGAAAGGGAGGCCGAATTGCCGGCGCTGGCAGGTGTTGAATTACAAACGAATTTTACCCCCAAGGATTTGACGGTCCACTTGGCCTGAAACAAGGCGATCCACAGCGCATCCCCTATCGGGTGGTCAGCAGTTTCTCCCCGATATTCATCTCTTTTGCCTTACATACCTAAGCCTCACAGGGGCTTAGGTATGTAAGAACGTTCATGATAAGGGAATTGGACGGGTTCAGGAGCCGAACAGGAGGATAAGCTCCCGGATAAGCTTTGCGGCGGTGATGGAGCAGTGCCCTGAATGATCCAGAAGGGGATTGTATTCGTTGACATCGATTCCTACCACCCGGAGGTCCTTCAACGCATAGAGTGTTTCCGCAAGCTGGGTGAAGGTGAGGCCCCCCGGTTCGGGAGCCCCTGTCGCCGGGAAAATCCCTGGATCGAGGATGTCGAGATCCAGGGAGATATAGCAGGGGGCGCCATTGAGCGCGGTTCTCACCCGGGATATCTCCCCGGGGTCCCATCCAAAGAGGCTCCCGATATCCTTCATGAAGGTGAATTCCTCCCTGGTCCCCGAACGGATTCCAACCTGGCAGAGATTCCCCTGCCCGATGACCTCCGTCACCCTGCGCATGACCGTTGCATGCGATAGCTGCTCACCCTGATAGTCATCCCGCATGTCCGCGTGTGCATCCAGATGGAGCACCTTGAGGCCGGGATGATGCCCTGTGCACTCCCTTATCAAGGGAAGGCTGACCAGATGCTCTCCTCCGATGCAAAGGGGCATCTTGCCGTCGGAGAATATGTTGCGTGCGGTGCGGGCAATGATCTCCAGCGCCCGTGCCTTGTTGCCTATGGGGACATCAAGATCCCCGAGGTCGGACAGGGGGATCTCTTCAAGGTCCGCATGCAGTATGGGGCTGTATGTCTCAACGGCCAGGGACCCATCCCTGACGGCACGTGGGGCGAAGCGTGAACCGGGCCTGTAGGAAGAGGTGTCATCCATCGGACATCCCAGGATGACCACCGAGGCATCGGTGTATGTCCCCCCCAGCCCGAGGAATGTCGGGTGAACGAAATCGGCATGCATGATCAGGCAGTACTCTCCATCTGCATGGTGAGGAAATTGGGGAGAGAGAAGGCGCCCCGGTGCAACGAGGGGTTGTAGTAACGGGTGGTGCGGCTTACCCGCAGGGCGGATTCCTCCCGTATGTCCTCCACCGGGTGGATGGTCTTGGAGCCAATGGTAAAGCTCCAAAAACCCGACGGGTAGGTGGGAATACATGCGCAGTATGAAAACGCCCGTGGAAAGGCGGAGGATATGTTCCGGTAGATGCGGACCCAGAGCTTTGGGTCCTGAAAAGGGGATTCGCTCTGGGTGACCATGATCCCGTCAGGCCTCAGGGCCTTGAACACATCCTTGTAGAAATCGACCACAAAGAGCCCCTCTGCAGGCCCGATGGGGTCGGTGGAATCGATTATGACCGCGTCATAGACATTATGCTGCTTGGCGATATACTGTATCCCGTCCTCTACAAAGATGTGGGCCTTCGGATCATTCAATCCACGGCTGACCTCCGGAAAATACTCGATCGATGCATCGATGACCTCTCTGTCGATCTCGACCAGGTCGATCCGTTCGACCTCCGGATGCTTCAGGACCTCCCTGACCGTTCCTCCGTCACCGCCGCCTATGATGAGGACCGCTCGTGGACAGGGGTGCGCCACCAGGGGGACGTGGGAAATCATCTCGTGGTAGATAAACTCATCCCGTTCGGTGAGCATGATCAATCCATCCAGGACCAGGACCTTGCCGAAATCGAAGCTCTCGATCACATCCAGCTTTTGAAAGGGGGTCTCCTTGTGACAAAGACAGCGTTTTACCCTCAGCGTAATCCCCACATTCGGGGTGTGTCTTTCAGTAAACCAGAGTTCCACGGGAATCCCTGCCTCTCCGACAATGTCAGTACCAGAGCATTACACCGGCAAAGGCGGCTCCGATGTGCTGGACCTTTGATTCGATAGCGACGCTTTGAAGCCTCGCAATCCTGGTTCCGCGTTTTGCCATTCCCTGTTCCGCCATATTCCTGACGATGGATTCGATCTCCTCCTTGTGCCCCCGCGAGGAATACTCCATGATCAGTCCGGGCCTCTCGTCGTCCTCGGGCAGGGCTGCGGCCACGGCCGCTGATATGACCTCTCCCGGGATATCGCTGATGATCGATGCATATGCGATAGGTACCAGTGAACCTGGAGGAATCGAATGATCGCGTATTTCCGTACATCGGGGAGGGATAATGCTGCTTACCTTGACCAGGTTGAAATTTCCCACTCCTGCATCGATCAAGGCGCCATCAAAGGCGTTAAGGGGGGTATACCCCTCTGCGGCCCCCTTTACAAAAAAGAAATATCTCGGTGTTTCGGTGTAGTTGATTTTCATGCTGACCTATGCTGATACCTCGCTGGGTACCAGATCCTTTTTGACCTTTATGATTGGCGGCTTATAATGCAATTCCTTCCCCTTGACATCCATCTGTCCCCGTTTGATCTCCATGGTCATGACCTTCGCCGCCTTGAAGGATTCCTTCAGGGATTCGAATGCCTTCCATGGATCAACCTGCTCCCCGCAGGTAAAGAGGTCTACTGCGGCATATCCGTATTCAGGCCAGGTGTGTATGGCGAAATGCGATTCAGCGATGATGACCACGCCGCTCACCCCATGGGGATTGAACAGATGAAAAACGCTTTGGACTATATTCGCCTGACTTATGGCAGCAGCCTCTTGCATAAACATTTTTACCGCATCGATGCTGTTCAGCACCTCGCTGTCACACTCGAAGAATTCTGCCAAAATCTGACGTCCCAACGCCTTCATTTTCAACCCCCCTTCCTGTGGAATAGTGAAAAAAAGATGGTTGAATGGTCAGTAAAATATGAAACGATGTATTATACAGATTACCGTTCCCAATGTAAAGGGATAATCGAGACATATGTGAAGGAATGACAAATGGTGTGATGAAAGGATTTTCAATAGGTTGGGGCGATTATTTCCCCGTTACTGAATGGTGAGGGACGCCAATTCATGAAAGAAGCAGATGCGATCCTTCCCCCGTGCCTTGGCCTCATAAAGGGCGGTGTCCGCGTATTCGACCAACTGGGATGAGGCGTTGATGCGGTCTATGGGATATGAAGACACGCCGAGGCTTACGGTGACCGGGGGCGAACATGCCCTTTTCGTCTCAAAATCCAGACTGCGCACGCTTTCCATGATTTTTTTGGAGATCACATGGGTGCCGTTATAGTCGGTATTGGGCAGAAGAATGGAGAATTCGTCCCCGCCGTATCGGGCCAGTATATCTGTTGCACGAAGAGGGTTCTTGAGGGCCTCTGAAATCCTTTTCAGGATTCGGTCACCGAACTGATGATCAAAGTGATCATTGATGCACTTGAAATTGTCGATATCGATCATAAGGCAGCTCAAGGGCTCTGAATAACGGTTGGCCCGCTTCAGCTCGACATCCGCCCGTTCCCAGAAATGCCGGTGGTTATAGAGGCCGGTAAGCCCGTCGGTGAGGGCCTGATGGCTGAGCTTGTCAATCATCTTCTGCTGCTCGCGGTTGATCCGATTCAGCCCCCTGTTCAATTCCTCCAGATACCGGACATATCCTTCCAATCGTTTTAATTCGCTTACATCCTTGAGGATGCCCAGTCGACCCGAGCCCTCGTGCCCAGGCTCCCAGGGCAGGAGATCCAGATGAAAAAGGCGCCCCCTCTTTGAGCGGATGATGGTATGTGTATCCACGTCAGGGCATGCATAATTGATCAGGAATGAGCGATAGCCCTGTCCTACGAAATTTCCGAATTCCTTATGAAATCCCTTGTTTGAATAGGCAATGGTTCCGCTCGAATCGACAAAGAAGGAGGGATTCGGTATGAGGGCCAGCATTCTAACCATCTGATCGTGTCCCATATTCAACTCCGCCTCACGCTGTTCTTTCCTTCACTTTTACCCGGTCAATCGCCATGATCGCCCATGCCGATTATGAGCCAGTAACTGCAATATCGCTGCCAGAAAGAGGAAATGGGACTCCACAAAAAACATTTTTGTATTCAACGTGTTACTGGCATTGTGCCCCCGTCCCTGCGTCCCGGTGTCATATTTTTTCCGCCCCTGCCCGTAACTCCCAATGATTTGACACCATTCCGTTTCTGTGTAATTATCGTTTCGTTTCCATTGTCATGTATACCCATGAAGGAGCGATGAACATGAAGGCCAGGACAAATCCCCTTTTTTATTTACAGTGCATTCCGGTCCTGCTGGTATGCACGGCCATCATATCCCTCATGACACTCCCCTGCCCCGTCCATGCCCAGGGACGGGGGCTGGGTTTCAGGGGGCTGGTCCCTCCGCGGAACGCCAAACCGGAAACGTACAAGGGAGAGGTAACAGGAATGGATTTGCCCCTCATCATGATCAAGGAAGGCTTATGGGGCTCTGCAAAGGTCTTTGTGGGCCCTCCCGGTTTCCTGCATGAACAGGGTTTCTCGTTCCGGAAGGGGCAGCGCCTGACCATTTCGGCGGTGCCCGTGAAGGTGGAGGGACAAAAGATCCTTGTCTCGTTCAGGATTGAAGACAGGGATACCGGACAGAGCATTGCCTTGCGCGATAAACGAGGGGAGCCTCTCTGGTGGGGAGGCGGAGCGGGTGCCGGCGCCGGTCGCCAGCAGGGTGAAAAGGGGCGTCTTGATCGCGGGAATTGAATGCGGCTTGAGTAAGGTTGTATGCACAAGGCAGGTTAACGGAGCACTAATCGAGGAGGCTGCAATGGAAATCTATGACAAGGTTAAGGATGCTTTGGATGAAATACGGCCATCCCTGAAGGCAGATGGAGGGGATGTTGAACTGGTTAGCGTGGATGACGGTGTTGTCAAGGTCAGGCTCAAGGGTGCCTGCTCGGGATGTCCCATGTCAACCATGACCCTGAGGGTTGGGATAACAAATCACCTGAAGAAGAGGGTCCCCGAGGTAAAAGAGGTTGTCTCCGTGTGAATAGACAAGAGGGTAATGTTCGGGGGCTTATCAGCTAAGCCCCCTGCCCTCCCCGGTACTGTCCCCTGCCATCGTCATCAGAGGTATTACCCCCCCGGTACTGTCCCCCTTCGTTGCCAAAGGTGGCGCCGGTCACGTCATTGACCCCGTCGCCATCGGCATCCGTGAAGTTGTCGTTGACCCCGTCATCGTTGTCATCTACAAAGCCGAATCCGTGGCGGTAGCTCTCCTCGGGATTGAGGTCATTGAATCCGTCGCCATCGGCATCCGTGAACAGATCATTGATCCCGTCACCATTCTCGTCCTTGAACAGGTCGTTTTTCCCGTCCCCGTTCATATCGCTGAATCCGAAGCGGTCGCTTCCGAAGTTGTATGCACGTCCGGTGAGATCATTCGTTCCGTCCCCGTCGGCATCGGCGAAGTTATCATTGATGCCGTCGTTGTTCTCATCGCTCCATCCGAATCCATGGGCATAGGACATCCCCTCGCACGGTTTGCCCATGTCGCATATCCCGTCTCCGTCGGCATCGGCGAAATTGTCGTTGATGCCATCGGCATCCGTATCGACGAAGCCGAATCGGTATCCATACAACACGCGCCTGCCGGTGAGGTCGTTGATACCGTTACCATCGGCATCGGTGAAACGATCGTTTATACCATCCCTGTTGTGATCCCTCCATCCAAATCCATGGGCATATATGACGCCGGTCTGGTCACAGATCCCGTCCCCGTCGGCGTCCGAGAACCCGTCATTGATTCCGTCTCCATCCCTGTCCACAAAACCAAAGGTGTACCCATAGCCAAGGCCGTTGACGTCGTTTATCCCATCCCCGTCTGCGTCCGTGAAGTTGTCGTTCACCCCGTCATTGTTCTCGTCGGTCCACCCATATCCGTGACAGTATGCCTGACCGGACATATCGCATATCCCGTCCCCGTCGGCGTCGCAGAATGTGTCGTTCACCCCGTCCCCGTCCTCATCGATCCACCCGAAGGTGTACCCGTCGTAGTGTCGGCAATTCATCTGCCGCTCCTCGTTCTGGGAAAGCATGCCCAGCCGGAGGGTCTGGTTGGGTGAAAGACGGACGAATTTGCTGGTAATGATGACACCGTCTTTTATGACATTGAGGGTATGGTCCCCGGGGGGACAGGGCTCTATTGCAAAGTTTCCATTGAGGTCCGGCACCCCGTACCGGTTGGTACGTTCGACCATCACCATGAAGGGGAGATTGGGGATCGTCAGCCCGGTTTCCTCGGGTGGGCCTGGTGTCCCATCCGGTGGGCCGTTTCCCTCCTCCTGCTCTCCCTGGCCCTCATTGGCTGGTCCCCCTCCGGTACCCGTGGGACCGGGGGTTCCCTGTCTCAGCCTGCTTTTTGCCATGATCTCTGAGTCCAGTTGACCATATACCGCGGCAGAATTCTGCCCTGCAAGGGTCCCCGCATTTTGTGAAAACGGCTGTAAGGGATCATTGGGGCCGGTTCCCCCGCACCCCATTACACACAGGATAAAGAGTGCGATCACCACGGACAGCATGATGTATATTCGCTTCATGAATACCCCCTCTATGGTAGTAACAGCGGGTTTTCCCGCATAGCATCAAAGGCCCTCATCTGTGTTGTGACCTTTCTCCCCGGGACATGCAATCAAGCGCAAAAAAACAATCATTCTTAAGAAGAAGTAATAGAAGCAATCTGCGTGCCATATTCACCCTCGGCAGGGGATTTTGAAGGATGTCCGGGGGTGATGGCGAAGATGATCGGGGGCGATATTAAAACTCATTATTATTCATATGATTAGATAATGGCTCGGGTATGTTCCGCTGCGTATTGCCTGAATGGAATGGGTGGTGAGCATGAGGAGAGGCAACCCCGGGGGTATACGGTTTAAAAAAATCAAGGGTTCTGTGTGCGCATTGGATCAAAAAGGGAACGCCTCATGTTCAAAATGTAACCAATCACCAGGGCAGTGAATCGGTTCGGCCTTCGTGCGATTGACACCACGCAGGAAACCTCCTATGATTAGAAGGGGAAAGACAAGTAAGGGAAGGGGGATGCCACGTGCCCTCTTCCGGAATATAGTGGGCAGTTATATATGCGGGCGCCCGTAGGGTGCGTGCACGATCATGGATGCACCAGGCAACGGGACGGGCTGTTTACGGTGCGCCGGCGTTAATGGCAAAGGAGGTCCACAGATGCACGCGTATTGGAGAGGCAAAAAGGTGTTGGGGGAAAGGGGGGGGCTCGCAGGGTATGGATGTATATGCCTGCTCACTGGCCTGTGTCTCCTGTTCCCTGCCCGCTGTCTTGCAGGGGTGGAGGGGTATATGGTGGTCAAGGATAATGAGACCATATTGGATCCCAAAAGCGGCACCGCCATATCATGGCAAAACAGGATATGGATTACCGAGGACAAGGTGAGGATCGAAAATTCCCAGGAGAAGGACCGTGTCCTGTTGGTTCATATGGATACCGGAAGGCTCTATCAGCTCGATACCCAGGAGAAGACGTACAAGACGCTCGAATTTCCTGAGGGGTTGAAGGACCTCTATGGAAAAGGGGAATTGAAGAGCGAGATGATGAAAAGGGAGAAGAAGTGCGGCGAATGGGACTGCTATGGGGTTATGGTAAGGACCTCGAATGAGGAGATCTCCTTGACCACGGAGTACTGGCTGACAAAGCAGGTGGACATCCCCTTTGCCTTGAGGAAGAAGATCGCAAATTACTTCGGGCCCGACCAGGTGAGGCTTACCGAGGAATTGTCGAAATACGAGGGATACCCCATCGAAACCCTGCTCACCATGAAGGTCAGCGACAAGGAGATCAGGATGGCATCCAAGGTCCTGGAGATAAAGAAGATGGAAATGCCCTCGGAAAAATTCGAGATCCCTGCCGGTTTTAAGCCCGTTGAGGACGCATTGATAATTCATGATGATCATGTTGTTGGCTCCACCGAAGCACCTGCGGATTCCAAGCCTGTTGAGGGCGCCTCTACGGATGCACCCGAGGCAGCAAGCGACAAGGACCCGAACGAGGCGCCGCCCGTGGAACCAAAGGAAGGCGCCGCTGGGCAGTAAACGGAGGGTGCCCTGTCCGGCATGGTGATGAGTGAGTGCATACCACACGAAACGGAAGGCGTCCATGACAGCAATCATGATCCCCTTGAGGACTGGAGGAATTCAGTGGGCATGCCCGGGGAACATCCGGCAGTAAGGTCAGCACGTGTGAGGTGCCTGTAATGGGAAGGTGGCGACGGCGTTACTATGATCTCTTCTCCCGCATCTATGATCTCATCATAAGGCTCCATTCCAAGGATGAGGGCGCGGCCCTGCGGGATTTCCTGGTGACGCGCACGGGCATGGGGAGAGGGGACAGGGTGCTCGATATATGCACGGGAACCGGATCAGTGGCCCTGGCTGCCCACGCGGCTGTAGCCCCGGAGGGGATGGTGGTGGGCCTTGATTTTTCATTCGGGATGCTGGGCAAGGCATCCCAAAAGGCCCGGGAAAGGGGACTTTCCAGGATGTTCCTCATAGTGGGGGATGCAGCGGCCATGCCCTTTCGAACTGGCGCCTTCGGATGCGTCACCTGCTCGCATGCCATGTACGAACTCCCCTCTGATGCCAGGACGAATGCCCTCGGGGAGGTCCAAAGGGTCCTCGCTGACAGGGGCCGCTTTTTCATGATGGAACATTGCAAACCCACTGCCCCGTTTATCAGATTTTTCTACTATGTACGCCTTATGTCCATGGGATCTCCGGAGAACCGGCGATTTGCAGAGGATGAGACCCCGTTCATCGAACGGTTTTTTAGAGAGGTGACCATGGAGCCTTCACCCACCGGAAAATCCAAGCTTATATCGGGCGTAAAATAACCGCGCGTGAAACGTCGACATGGAATGCCGAATATCTTGCTTTTTGAGGAAAGATGCATTATAATTGTAATTTCGTGTTGAGAGGAGGAGGCCCGTGAACATTGGGATCATCGGTCTTCATGGCTCCGGAAAGACCACCATCTTCAATTCCCTGACAGGGCAGATGATGCATGGGGACAGCCCGGCATGTAAAAAAGGGCATGTCCTGGGCCTGATCAATGTGCCTGATAAGCGGATCGACAGGCTTGCGGAGATCTTTAATCCCAAAAAGAAGACATACGCCCAGATCCGATTTGCGGACTTTCCCGGATCAGCGAAGGATGAAAAGGGATTCAGCGACCAGACGATCAGGAACCTGCACGATGTCGATGCGCTGGCCTTGGTGCTGAAGGGATTTTCGACCGGCGTGCCCCCGGCCCCCCTGGAGGAATTACGGGTCATCATGGCGGATATGCTCCTTTCCGATCTCATCTTGGCCGAGAAATCCCTCGAACGGCTGCGAAAGGATCGCCGGAATCCGACGTTGCTCGAGATCATGGAAAAAATTCACTGCCACCTCGGCCAGGACCGAAGGCTTGCGCTCCTGGACCGTGAGGTGCGTGAGGATCCGTCCATAGCCGGGTACACCTTTGTCACCGGGAAACCGGTGCTGGTGGTTTTGAACATCGGGGAGGAGGGTCCGGCCGGGCTTCCGGTTGAGCAGATAGAGACGGAATGCAGGGGGCAGGGGTGGAGCCTGCTATCCATCTGCGGCTCCCTGGAAGAGGAGATCGCCCAGCTTGCGCCCGAGGAGCGGGGCGCCTTTCTTGCCGATCTGGGGGTCGAGGAGCCTGCAAGCGAGCGGTTTATTGCCGCAAGCTATGAACTTCTCGATCTGATCTCCTTTTTTACCGTGGGAGAGGACGAGGTCAGATCCTGGCCCATACAAAAGGGGACCATTGCGGTGAAGGCTGCGGGCAAGATCCATTCGGATATAGAGCGGGGGTTTATCAGGGCGGAGGTGATCGGGTATGAGGAGTTCATCAAGTGCGGGGATTTCGCAAACGCCCGCAAAAGGGGCCTTCTGAGGGTGGAAGGGAAGGAATATGCACTGCAGGACGGAGATATCATGCATGTCAGGTTCAACGTGTGAGCGATGGAACACCCGTGGATCTCCGGCCCGGCAAGGGATGAAAAAATCGAGGGATTTCGGATACATTCTTCATGGGCATTCCGGCGGTCATTGCTCATGAACCCATGGTGCACGAGATGGATGATCACCGTGGAGAAAATGAAACGACTATTATAAATGAAGAGGTATAGCGTGTTATGACCATTGATGTCCACAGACTGAGAAATATCGGGATCAGCGCCCACATCGATTCCGGCAAGACTACGCTCACCGAGCGTATCCTCTATTATACCAAGAGAATACACGCCATTCATGACGTCAAGGGGAAGGATGGGGTGGGTGCGACCATGGATTTCATGGATCTCGAGAGGGAGCGCGGCATCACCATCACCTCCGCAGCAACGTACTGCGAATGGGCGGGTCATTTCATCAATATCATCGATACCCCCGGGCATGTGGATTTCACCATCGAGGTGGAGCGGTCGCTGCGGGTCCTGGACGGCGCCATCCTGGTGCTCTGTGCAGTGGGAGGGGTGCAATCCCAGTCGATCACCGTGACCCGGCAGATGGAGCGATACCGGGTGCCCAGGATCGCCTTCATCAATAAATGCGACCGCAGCGGCGCCAATCCCGTTCGGGTGGTCAAGCAGGTGCGGGAGAAATTGCGGCAGAACGCAGTGCTCATGCAGATCCCCATCGGCCTGGAGGCCGGGTTTCACGGCGTGGTGGATCTGGTGACCATGGAGGCGATCTATTTTGATGAACCCTCCGGTGAAACCATGAGACGGGAGCCCGTTCCGGAGGAACTTCTCGAGGAGGCGGAACTGAGAAGAGAGCAAATGCTGGATGCGGTGTCCCTTTTCTCCGACGAACTGACCGAGGCCATCCTTGAGGAGCGCGTCACCCCGGATTTGATCCATCACGCCGTGAGGGCGGGGACCCTGTCCCTCCGGATCACCCCGGTATTTCTCGGATCCGCTTATAAGAACAAGGGGGTCCAGCCCTTGCTGGACGGGGTGGTGCACTACCTTGCCTGTCCCCTGAATGTTGAGAACAGGGGGATCGATCTGGACCGCAGCGCAGAGGAGCTGGTGGTGGCGCCTGATCCGGAGGCCCCATTGGTGGCATTTGCATTCAAACTCGAGGAGGGCCGTTACGGACAATTGACCTATTTGAGGGTCTATCGGGGGAGGCTCACCAGGGGAGGGACCATCTTCAACATCCGTACGGGGAATAAACTGAAGGTGGGCAGATTGGCCAGGATGCACGCCGATAAGATGGAGGAGATCGAGGAGTGCAGCGCAGGAGACATCGTGGCCATGTTCGGCGTCGACTGCGCCTCGGGGGACAGCTTCTCGGACGGGCGGGAAAATATCGTCATGTCGTACATGCATGTGCCGGATCCGGTCATATCCCTGGCCATCACCCCTCAGGACAACAAGTCCCAGGACCGTCTCAACAAGTCCCTCAATCGGTTCTGCAAGGAGGACCCTACGTTTCGTGCCCGCTATGACCAGGAGTCCGGCCAAACCATTATATCGGGAATGGGTGAACTCCACCTGGACATCTATATCGAGCGAATGAAGCGGGAGTACGGGGCGGCCGTTCAGACCGGCATGCCCCAGGTCGCCTACCGGGAGACCATTTCCCAGCCGGCGGAATTCGATTATCTTCACAAGAAGCAGACAGGGGGCGCAGGCCAGTACGGCAGGGTCCTGGGCAGCATAGAGCCCTATCCGGAAGGCCAATATAATTTTATAAATAGGGTGGTGGGGGGACACATCCCGCATGATTTTATCCCCTCATGTGACAAGGGATTCCAGAGTTGTCTGGACAAGGGAAGCCTGATAGGGTTTCCCATTACCAACGTCCAGGTCACCCTGACGGACGGTGCGGCCCATGCGGTGGATTCCTCCGATATC
>JBLIRP010000052.1:0-13723 GCA_049472355.1 bacterium
CTGATAGGGTTTCCCATTACCAACGTCCAGGTCACCCTGACGGACGGTGCGGCCCATGCGGTGGATTCCTCCGATATCGCCTTCCGGCAGGCGGCAATCGGTGGTTTTCGCCAGGCGTACCAAAAGGCGAAGCCGATCATCCTGGAGCCCATCATGAAGGTCGTGGTGGAGGTGCCCACCGAGTTTCAGGGTGCGGTGATGGCCACCCTCAATCAACGGCGCGGGATAATTATCGGCACCACGGAGGAATCGAGCTTCTCCATCATTGAGGCCGAGGTCCCCCTGGCCGATATGTTCGGCTACTCCACCGTGCTGAGGTCCGCAACCCAGGGCAAGGCCGAATTCACCATGGAGTTCTGCCGTTATAAACAGGTGCCTCAGAATATCGCGGAGCAGCTCAAAAAGGAATATAGTGAGAAGATCGCCTCCCAGAAGGCAGCGTGACATGGAAATCCATAGGGGACCTCTGAAGACTCTGCGCAGAGGAACCATGCATAACAAGAGAGGTGAACTGGCTATGTGGCGCGATGCTATTTCCAAAAAAAATCCGATGAGGATCTTTGAAAAGGGCATTCATGGAGGATTGGGCAAGGGAAACCTGGGGGCCATCATGGCGCGGGCCGGGGTGGGAAAGACGGCCTGCCTGATCCAGATATCCCTGGACAACCTTCTCAGAGGGCAGAATGTCCTTCATTTTTCTGTGGGAAAGAGGGTGGACGAGGTACGGGACTGGTACAATGAGATGCTGGGGGACCTCACCCGGGCATGCAACCTGCTCCCCGCCGAGTCCATTCTGGGTGAAATCGAACCCAGGCGGATTATCCAGAGCTATGCTGATCATATGTTCAGTGCGGACCGGATGGAGGCGGGGATCGCCCGACTGAAGGAGCACAGCGGATTCGCGCCCGATGTGGTGCTCGTGGATGGCCATTTCTTCGAATCGCTCTCCAGATCGGATATCGAGCGGATCAAGGATCTCGCCCGGGCGCATGCCATGGAGGTCTGGTTTGCCGTACAGACCCACCGGGAGGGGGCGGTCGTCAATGATCGGGGGATCCCGGCCCCCTGCCATCTGGTTGACGATCTCCTGAGCGTCGTCGTGTTCCTCGAACCCTTTGGAGATTCCGTTCGGCTTCGCCTTATGAAGGATCACGATAATCCCAATGCGGAAGACCTTCACCTTCTCCTGGATCCCAACACCCTGCTCATACGGGATGAAATCAGCCAGGAACGTATTGCATAGGCATTGAGGAATCCGGTAGTGCCTTCGCCCGACATGGCAGATACCTGTCCGAGAGTATGCAAAATATTGCATCGTGGCACCCCCCATCACATGATCGGCCAATCGAGCCGAACCGGCGAGAAATACGTTAATAGCCCATTATGTAATGGATTTGAGAGATTTTGATACTTTGTGTAGGCATGGGGTGTATGCTGAATACCATGGGCATTTTTTTTGCAAAGCATAATGAAGAGAATTTATTTCCGTCTTAATAATAGTATGTCTATACGATTTAAGTGAAACGAGGTGTATCCGGAATGTTCTTCACCTCCCACACCGTTGATGCATGAGGGAATTGATCAAGAATTTTCTTATTTTCATAGAGTTGCAAAAGGGTGGTGAACCCGGAATTATTTTTAGTTTTCTTAAGAGGATGGGGGGCCGATAAAGACACGTCGTAGTTGCGGAACATAAGGACGCATTGTCAATCATTAAGCAAGATTTTGCTGCGATGATTTTCAACTAAAGAGAGCGAGGTGAAAAGGCAAACAGCTTTCTTTTGAATTAGGTTCTTTGGGTCAAATTACAAAGAAGGAAAGAGTGAGCAGGTTATGAAGAAAAAGGTTTCGAGTGCGTTAACATTTGTAGGTATCCTTTGTCTCGTAGTCATCCTTTCAACCGCTTCGTCAAGCTTTGCCCAGTTCATGCCCCAGTACGGCGGCGGCTATGGCATGCCGCAGTACGGCGGCGGTTACGGTATGCCCCAGTACGGCGGCGGCTATGGCATGCCGCAGTACGGCGGCGGCTATGGCATGCCGCAGTACGGCGGCGGTTACGGTATGCCCCAGTACGGCGGCGGCTATGGTATGCCCCAGTACGGCGGCGGGTACGGCATGCAGCCCTATGGCATGCAGGCCAGCTACGGCATGCAGGGTTACGGCATGCAGCCCTATGGCATGCAGGCCAGCTACGGCATGCCCCAGTACGGCGGCGGGTACGGCATGCAGCCCTATGGCATGCAGGCCAGCTACGGCATGCAGGGTTACGGCATGCAGCCCTATGGCATGCAGGGCTATGGCATGCAGCCCTACGGTATGCAGGCTGGCTACGGCATGCAGGGCTATGGTATGCAGCCGTACGGCATGCAGGCTGGCTACGGCATGCAGCAGGGATTCGGCGGAACCGGATACTATCCAACAAGCGGCGGTACGTCCGGACAGAGATTGCCGCGTCCGGGTCAAACCTATACCCTCTACGGACAGCAGGAGGGTGTGTATTACGGCCAGGCCAATCCTCAAGAGTTGTTCGCACTCTTCGGAGGCGGCTACTAAAACGATATCAACCTGAACCTACAAGGCTGCCGGATCTTATCATCACAGGGTCCGGCAGCTTTTTTTGTGCGCGCCCGGCAGGGCGCAACCGCCTGAAGGTGAAAGTCCTTTACACGCCCGACTCGATGTGGATGGGCAATAAAGGGCATTTACGGCAATCAGCACATCGATGTGTTGCAAAGGGAAGCGCGGTTTGTGCAGGCGGGTGTTTCTGCCAGAGGCGGTCAAAGACCGTGTCGGCCCTCTCCAGGAAGCGCATGGGGCGATGCATCCATGACCGCGAGGATTCCTTCCTCGATCAGTCGCGCGGCGGTTGAGAAAAAGGGGGCACACTCCTCAACGGATGATGAGAGATTCTTCATGAGCACGACAAAGATTCCTGCAAGGAAGTGGTGCACCTTTACCGGGAAAAGAAGGCAACGCTCCATCATTTCTTCCGTGCGGGGCCCCGGTCTTTTCCTGTTCCTGCGGGTCTCCCAATAAATTTGATAGAGGCTTACAAAGGCGTCCTTCTCAGCGAACCGGGAGCAAAAATCCTCCTGGTCGAAAAAGCCGCTGACCAGGTCGGAAATCCGTAACGGAAGCATATCCGTGTATTGCCTCCTGACCCGACAGCAATCTTCCTCCAACAGCAGCAGGCCCACCGCCTCAAGATCGAGAAGCCTGCTGGTGAGAAGTGAGGATGTCCTCCTCCAGAGCATATCGGGGTCGGGGACCTGGCCGACAATAGCGCTCAACGCCTGGAGGGTATGGAGATAGATCGCCCTTTTCGCGAGCAGGTACTCGTACGTGGTGATCCTGTTCCGGAGCACCCTTTCCTGCAGTCCGATTTTCATCCAGTGGTCCTTGTGTTCCCTCTGGATGGTTTCAAGGCAAAACCGCTGCTTGTTGAGGAGCATCTGATCGAGTTCCATTTTCTGTACAAGGATTGAGATCTGATTCCCCAGCGAGGAGAAAAAACGTTGCAGCCGCGAGTTGGCCGAGATAATGGACAGCAGCACAGGGCATTTGAGGCAGCGGACCATCTCCTTGTAGGTGGAGGTGTTCCTTTTTGACTCGGGGGGAGCGTCGGTATCCGTCGTGTCCGCATGATAGATGCATAACTGGTTGCAGAAGGAACAAAGGGACGTATCGGTTATGGCGCGCGTGCGATTCTTCTGAAGATTGGTCACTCCCATAGGTTCTCCCCCCGGTTTTTTATGCAAAATAGGCTGTACACTTAACAAGAAAGCAACTGCTATGCCAATAGATGCCCTTTCCCATAGAAGGGATATGCAAGAGCATGGACACATTCTGGGTTTATCGTGTAACATTATGAAATTAAGAACATTTTTCCCTCGACGCCAAAGAGTGCAGAACAGAAAAAGGGCACTCCAAGGGGTGAAGATTCAAAAACAGCGGGGGAAGGGATGAGCATCCGGCGGTGGGGAAACGTTATGGGTAGCCGTCAAATATATTATATGATTCAATAGGTTCGCTGCTTCCTGCCGGCATTTTTCAGGCCAGGATCGTTGCAACCATGATGCATTATATTCATTCATTAATGCAATAGTTGCCTTTTTTTGTTATTTTACTTGAAAATCCCCCAGGATTTTCATGCTTCTTTGTGAGCCGAAGGCTCATAGGCATTTCACTTCTACATTCTACATTCGATATTCGCAGTTTCATCAGTCTCATGAGCGTTTCATCTGAAAATCCCCCAGGATTTTCATGCTTCCTTGTGAGCCGAAGGCTCATGAGCGTTTTACTATAGTGAGACAGGATGCCCCTTCTTCTTTGTACAGGAAGTCCCGTTCTCTGCCGCCACATGACGTGCATTCGCGGTTTTTGTCGAAAGGAATCCGCAGCCGTTCCTGAGTGATGCGACATGGTCCTAAGGGGTGCTGTCAAGGAGTGCCTCCGGCACGATGTTTCCCCTCCCTAGAATGGCGGGGGGATCGAGTGCCTTTTTGACCCGGGCCATCTCCCGCAGTCCCTTGTCCCCGTATTGTATCCTCACCAGCTCGTGTTTCAATTTTCCGATCCCGTGCTCGGCCGCCACGACCCCGCCCAGGGAGACCGCGGTGCGCGCCAGGGACATGACCAGGTCGCCGGCCCTGCTCACCTGCGATGCGTCACGGGGAATAATATTGACATGCAGGTGGTTGTCACCGATATGGCCGAAGACGACATATTCAAGGCCTGATGCGTGCAGTCGCCTGTGATAGGCCTCCAGCATGTCCCGAAGGTGGCGGTCAGGCACGGCCATATCCGTGCTCACCTTGTGGATTTCCCGGTGCTTCCCCTTTCTTTGCCCTATGATGCGGTTTATCAGCTCGGGGACCGCGTGGCGGAATGCCTTCAATCGTTCCCAGTCCGCCCTTTCCAGCCCCGACCAGGTTTTGTCCATGGATGCCCCATGGGCGAGCAGAAGGGTCTCCCATGCCTCGTACACCTCCTCGATGTTGTCCTCATCGTAAGCCGCTTCCCAGAAGATTGCCGCACCCGCCCCGGAGGGCACACTGAAGGGGACCTCCTCCCGGCGCAGCACGTCCAGGGAACGGGAGTCGAAATACTCGAGACACAGGGGGAGGAGCCTCTGTCGAGCCTCGATGGCAAAGGAGACCGCATGGTCCTCCTCGGGGAAAAAGGAGAGGGCGCCCAGGATTTCCCCGGGCTTTTGAACCAGCTTCAGACGCACCGCGGTGATCACCCCCAGGGTCCCCTCCGATCCGATGAACAGATCGATCAGGTCCATCCCCGGCCTGCTGAAGTACCCGCAGGTGGAGTTTGCGTCTGGGGTGGCGTAGCCGGGCGGGGGGAAGGAGGTCTCCCTTCCGGTTGTATCAATAATACGGAACCGGCCGTCCGAAGAAAGGGGAGATTTGCCCCGCTCCAGTTCCAGGACCTCGCCGTTGGTGAGGGCCACCCGCAGGGCCTGCACGAAATTGCGCGTGGAACCGTAGCGCAGGGAGCGTGCCCCGGAGGCATTGGTTGCCACGGTCGATCCGATGAGCGCGGTTTCCTCCGTCGGGTCGGGGGGGTAGATATAGGTACGGGGATCTTCCCTGAAGGGGGTCAGCTTCACTTCCGGCGCAGGAAGGTGTTTTGTCTCCACCTGTTCATGAAAATCGCTGAGCCGGACACCCGGCTCAACCCATACCGACCATCCGCCGTCCCGTTCACGGAGGATGTCCAGGACGCGATCCATCCGCTCCATGCTCATGATCACGCCGCCGTAGGGCACCGCTGCGGAGGTGATCCCGGTCCGCGCCCCGGATATGGTGACGGGCAGGCGCCGTTGCGCCATCTCCTGTAAAACCGCACAGACCTGGGCCTCCGTTTCAGGGAATACGATCTCCTCTGCACAGCCGAACCCGAAACGGGACTCGTCCATGAGGTATGCGCCGTACGATGAGGTTATCTCTTCGGGATCGGTAATCCTCCTGGCGGGGTCCCCGGTGCCCGTTTTCTTGGGAAGCATGCTCTTGATCATGACGCGACTACCGTGGTATCGTAATAAACTGCATCATTGTAACGCCCAAAGTAATAGAACATATTATAAACAGTATACCAAACAAACAGTATACCATGATCGATCGACAATCAAAAAAAGGAATGCCTCGGGCATTAGTGAGGTTTATACTAATGAGCAACTTTCTTCAGGATGTGGTGATAAACAAGCTGAATGGGTACTACCTCATTCTGCGCGCTAACGATCGAAGGGTGGCAGCGCTCTGCATGTACTGCGTCAATCAGACCGCTGTATATTTTATGGTGTTCCTGAGGCTCATCCCGCCACGTATCAGGCACAGGTAGTCTCATTCCACCGTTTTTACCTTTCTGGTTTTCTGTTCCTCGGCCATGCGTCTGTATTTTTCCGGCAGCGGAGGCACCACCATCCCCCCTGAGACCACCACCTTGATCCCCTCCTCGATGCTCATGTCAAGAGGTATCAGGTCCTCCTGAGGCACGATGATCAGGACGCCGGAGGTGGGGTTCGGCGTGGTGGGGACAAAGATGTTGACCGTCTCCTTCTCCGTGACCAGTTGCACCTCACCCTGTGCATCGGAGGTCAGGAAGCCGATGGTGTACACCCCCCTGCGCGGATATTCCACCAGGACCACCTGCCTGAACGCCTTTTTACCCGATACGGATATCGATTCCATGAGCTGTTTTGAGGAATGGTAAATGCTCCATACCAGGGGGACCTTGCTCAACAATCGTTCGCCGATATGCACGGTCTTCTTTCCGATGACATTGGTGACGATGAGTCCCGTCATGTACGTGATGCACAAAAGGCTCAACAGGCCCAGGATCCCGGAAAGATAGGTGGTGAACCGGCCGGAAAGCCCCGCCAGCCTGGCGAAAAAGGCGAAGGGACCGGCGAAGAGACGTTCGAAAAGGCCGAAGCTGAAACGCACCATGAGGATGGTGATGAATGACGGCAGAATTACCAGGAGCCCCGCAAGGAACTTGTTCCGCAAATGGTGCCTGAAATGCTCGAATGACATAGTGCTCCCTCCCGGCCGGTAATACGTCGATCAACTGATCAACTGGTTTATCTCAAAGATCGGCCACAGGATCGACATGACGATGAAACCGACCAGCACCCCCATGAAAAGGATAATGAGGGGCTCGAGTACCGAGGTGAGCCCGGCGATGGCCGACTCCACCTCGTTGGTATACGCCTCCGCGATCTTATGGAGCATCTCTTCCATCTGGCCGCTCTTTTCACCCACTGACACCATGTGAATAACAATGGGAGGGAAGATGCCCTCCCTCTTGAGGGGCGGGGCGATTTCCTCCCCCTCCTGAACGCTCTGTGCAACCCGATCGATTGCCCTGCCGATGACCTCGTTGTCCACGATGTGGCGGACGATCCTGAGGGCCTCCAGGATGGGAAGGCCGCCGCTCAGGAGGGTCCCCATGGTCTGAGCGAAACGGGCGATTGCGAATTTTTTTTTGAGACTGCCGAATATGGGGACCTTCAGGCTCAAGGAATCCTTGACCAATCGTCCTGATTCGGTCTTGATGTAGCGGCGCAGGAGGAAGTAGAGGGCGATGAGCACCCCTGCAATGACCACCCAGAAATCCCGTATGAAGAAACTGGTGGATATAAGGATCTGGGTGGGCAGGGGAAGCTGCTGGCTCATCTCGCTGAAGATGTTGGTGATGGTGGGGATCACGAATATCATCAAAAAGATGATGACCGCAATACCGATGATGCACATGAGAATGGGATAGGCGAGGCTTGCCCTGATCTTCCGCTGCTGCTGGATGCTTTGCTCCAGGAAGTCCGCGAGGCGCTCCAGTACGAGGTCCAGCGCGCCGCTCGCCTCTCCCGCCCTCACCATGTGGCAGTAAAGGTCGGAGAAGACCCGTGGATGTTCCGCCAGGGCATCGGAGAACGCGTTCCCCTCCTTTACCTTCTCCCGAATCTGGATGATGATCTTCTTGAGGGGCTCCGATTCCACCTGATCGATGAGCGCGGTCAGTGATTGGTCGAGGGGGAGCCCCGCCTTGAGGAGGGTGGCGAGCTGGCGGGTGATAAGTGCGATCTCGGCCTTCTTGATCCAGCGAAAAAAACCGATGGTGAGGAGTTGTTTTTCCGGAAGAAGCTGCTCGATTTCCGCGGTCTTCAACTCGAAGGCGAAGATCCCGTCACGCCTGAGCTTGGTCCTTGCCTCCATGGAGGTCGAGGCATCGATGACCCCTCGAACCGTCTTTCCCTTCGTATCCAGTGCCTTGTATTCATAGACCGCCATGGTGTGTCCCGTATCCCGATCTAAAACACATCTTCCTGGGTTACCCTGAGCACCTCCTGAATCGTGGAAAGCCCTGCCAGGACCTTGTGCGCCCCGTCCTGCCTGAGGGTGCTCATGCCGGATTCGATCCCCGTTCTTTTGATCACATTGGATTCCGCCTGCTGCATGGTCAGGCGCCTGATTGCGTCGTCCATCATGAGGAGCTCATAGATGCCGGTCCTTCCCCGGTATCCCGTGTTCATGCACTCGGGACAGCCCTTTTCCCGGTAGATTCCCCCTTCGGGTATGTCCGATGGCTTGCATCCGATCTCGGCCAGGGAATTCCGGTCGGGCCGGTACTGCTCCTTGCAGTGCGGACAGGCAACACGCACCAGCCTCTGGGCCAGGATGGCGATGACCGAGGATGCCACCAGGTAGGGCTCGACCCCCATGTCGATCAGCCTGGTGACGGCGCCTGCGGAATCGTTGGTATGGAGGGTGGAGAAGACCAGGTGTCCGGTCAGGGATGCCTGGATGGCAATCTCCGCGGTTTCCAGGTCCCTGATCTCGCCCACCATGATCACATCGGGGTCCTGCCTGAGGATGGATCGCAGGCCGTTGGAGAAGGTCAGGTTGATCTTGGGCATGACCTGGATCTGCCCGATGCCGTTCAACTGGTACTCGATGGGGTCCTCGATGGTGATGATGTTCTTGTCGGCGAAGTTTATCTTGCTCAGGGCCGCGTACAGCGTGGTGGTCTTCCCGCTTCCGGTGGGGCCCGTGACCAGGATGATGCCGTGGGAGCGATGGATGATGTCGTGCATCCGCTTGAGTGTATTGCCGCTCATCCCCAGTTCCTCGAGGCGGAGTATGGATCCGCGTTTGTCGAGCAGCCGCATCACCACCCGTTCGCCGAAGGCGGTGGGAATCGTCGATACCCGTATATCGATCTCCCGGTCCCCCACCCTGATCTTGATCCTCCCATCCTGGGGGAGCCGCTTTTCGGCGATGTTCATCTTTGACATGATCTTGATACGGGAGATGATCGCCGTTTGATAACGCTTCGGCGGGGTGAGGGTGTCGTGGAGCACCCCGTCGATCCGGTACCTGACCCTGAGTTCCTGTTCAAAGGGCTCGATATGCACGTCGCTTGCCCGTTCCTTGATGGCCTGCACGAGTATCAGGTTGACCAGCTTGATGATGGGCGCCTCGTTCACCAGGTCCAGGAGGTCCTTGGGCTGCTCCCCCAGATCCGTGATAATTCCCACATCCTGCTTGTCCAGGTCCTGCACCATCTTCTCGGCGGTCTCCGGGGCATGGTGGTAGATCCGGTTGATGGCCTCGTTGATTTCCTCGATGGGACAGAGCACCGGCTCCACATGGCAGCCGGTGATGAGTCGTATATCATCCAGGGGCTGCACATTCACCGGGTTGCAGATGGCAACCCGGATGACCCCGTCCGTTCGGTTGATCGGAATGAGATGGTTTTTCTTGACGAAGTGAAAGGGTATCCCCTCGATGAGCGAGGGGTCCAGGTCCTGGGAGATGGCCTTCTGAAAGGGCATGTGGAAGTAGCCGCCCAGGCCCTTCAGTACCCTTTCCTCGGTGTCCCCCCCCATGGAGCACAGGGATTGAATCAGGTGCTCCTCCTTTTCCCGCTTCCTCGAACGGGCCTGGTCCAGCTCTTCCTGGGTGATGATGTGCTCGTTCAGGAGGATGCCCTCGATGTCTCTGATTGCAGGTTCCATAGACTACACGTTCCTTGTTTATTGACCTTCGGCAGGGGTCCCGGGGATGTGCTCCGACGGGGCGGGCTCGGGGGGCACTGCATCTGCGGATGCCTCGGGGGTTTGGATTGCAGCAGCGGCCTCGAGCTCCACGGTTTGCCCGGGCGTTTCCGTCGCTCCGGGCACACCTTCCGTCGACTCCTCGTCGACAAGAGATTGCTTGACGCCCGGTATATCGGCGGGGGGCGGTTCCCCTTCCTTGCCTGTGTTGATGTCGAGCTTCATCCTTTGCTTTTCCAGCGAGGCGCTCTTTTCATAGGTCAATGCCTGGAGCTCCTCCGGTGTTCGGATGATGTGCGGGGTCAGGAATACCTGGAGATTGGTCTTCTCCTTTCGCTTGGTTGACTTCCTGAACAACCATCCGAGCAGGGGGATCTCCCCCAGGCACGGCACCCGGTCGTAGGTTTCCGACTGGTCGTCCTTCAGGAGCCCTCCGATGACCACGGTCTGGCGGTCCTTGACTACCACGGTGGTGTCCGCCTCCCTCTTGGTGGTCCAGGGGGGGCCGCCCAGGTCCGTGGTCCGCGGGATCACGTTGTCGATCTTGAGCGAAATCTCCAGCTTTACATACCCATCGGGGTTTATGTAGGGGGTGATCTTGAGGGTGAGGCCCACGTCCTTGTAAATAAACGACTGCCTGGTCACGTTGTCGACGATATCGCTCTGGGGATAGCTGATGGACTGCCCTATAAGAATTTTCGCCTCCTCATTGTCGGTTGTCAAGAGATGTGGCGTGGAGAGGATATTGACGTCCTGGTCCCCCTGGTATGCCCGGATCAGCGCCGCGATGTTCGGGAATTCCAGGCTGCCCACCTTGATGGAATCCTTCGCCACCCCCATGAATATCCCCTGGGGCAGGTCCCCCGATATAATGCCGGATTGGACCGAGGATATCTCGCCGAAGTTGGTCCCCCCGAACCCCTGGTAGTCGCTTCCCCCGTCATCCGTGCGGATCTTCTCCACACCTGCACGCCATTCCACCCCCAGTTCCTGATTCTTCCCGAAGGTCACCTCGGCGATGAGCGCCTCCACCAGCACCTGGGGACGCATCACGTCCAGTTCGTCAATGATCCTGGAAAGGATCTCGTATTCCTGGGGGGAGGCGGTGATGATCAGGGAATTGGTCGCCTTGTCCGCAGTGATCTGTGAGCCCACGATCGCCGCCGCCACCTCCTGGCCCCCCTTGACCGTCTGGGACCGCTGCTGGCTGATGATGGAGCTCAGCACCTTTGCCACCTCCTCGGCCTTGGAGTTCTTGAGCGCCCGGACCCGGATGTTGTCCTTTCCCCGGGGGGCGGGGATATCCAGCCGGTTGATCAGGTCCATGATGGTCTCCATGTCATCCTCCTGGGCCAGGATGATGAGGGAGCCCGTCCTGTCGTCGGGGATGATCTTTGACTGCACCGCATCCTTCGGAATGACCGCCTTGCGCTGCCGGGTCCGCTGCACCTTCTGGTCCCCGACCACCTTCATGACCTCTGCGGCGATCGTATCGGGTGACGCGTACTTGAGCGGTACGATCTCGATCCGGACCTCCGCCGTGGGAATATCGATTTCATGGATGATCTTGACCAGCCTGTCGATATTGGAGAGGGTCTCGGTGAGGATGATCGTGTTGGTGGGCCCGTAGGCGATCAGCTTGCTCTCCTTGGACACCAGCATGGAGATCACGTTTTTTACCTCGTTCACATCCGCATGGTTGATGGGGATGAGCTGGGTGATGAAGCTGTCCTCCGGTCGTGTCCGGAGGGTATGCTCCCTGGTCCGTGTTTCGATGTTCTTGCTGAAGGCATCCCGCACCGGTACGATCTTTACGACGGAGCCCGAGGGTATGGCGGCGAACCCCTTGACCTCCAGGATGGATTCGAACACCTGATATGCCTCGTCAACGGGTACGGCCTGGGGTGAGATGATGGTCACGTTCCCCTTGACCGAATCATCGACCAGGAAATTTTTTCCCAGCAGGTCGCTCATGAACTTGATCACCAGCCGGATGTCCACGTTGTTGAAATCGAGGGTGACGTTCTTGGCAGGTTCCTTTGTGCCGCGTGCATCGGCCTTGCCTCGTTCGTTCAATGCAAGCAGGATGGGCCCCGGCGGCTCCGCCGGGCACCGGGCGACCATGCCCAGCAACAATGCAATGCCCAGACCGCCGATGATGAAAATCATGCCGAGCGGTCTTTTTGTCTTCGATGATAGATACATACGTTCCTTTCCTTATATCCCTGGTGCGCTACTCATTGATATCGTATTGCAGGGTAACCTCCTTGTTGTTCCTGAGCACGACCACCTCGATGCGCGATTCGTTCCTGAGCTTCTGATATGCCTCGAACGCCTTTTCCGCATTGTCCACCGGGATCTGGTTGACCGACCTGATCACATCTCCGTTCCTCAGGCCCATGGTGTCAAAAAAGCTCCGGGGCCTGATATTCGCCACCTGGAATCCGTCAGGCTGGTCGATCTTTCCTTTAGTAAAGTGCGGGATGATCCTCACCTGGGTGAGGAGCTGGCTGGAATTCTCGAGCACGTTCTGCACCTCATCCCGCTCCATCACCCAGTGGTTCTGTCCGATCTTCTTCCCGATACGTCCAGGAATCGCGGTCTCCCCAGGACTCTCCTGAGCGCCCGGTTCCGTGGACTGATCCAGGGCCGCGCTGATCAAGGCCTCCATATCCTCGAAGGCGATGAGCATTTCCTCCTTGCCCTCGTGCTCCAGGATAACCTTGTGGCGATAGATCTTGACCAGCTTTGCGGGACCGATCTCGTCCCCTTCGGTGAACAGGTCCTGTTTTCTGGTGGTTTCGTCAAGGATGATGGCAAACGGCACGATCCCATATCCGGTCATCGTCCCCAGCAGTTTAAGTCTCAATGCGGTAAGGGGCGCAACCTTCTCCTCTTCCTCTTCACTCCTCTGCGGTCCCTCCTTGCTGGGCTCCACCTGGAGGAGGTCCCGCTGGGTAATGATCTGGTAGTACCCCTTACGGTTTCTGCTTTTCGGGCTCTCATGCTCTTCGGGCCGAACAGTGAAGGGGGTGGTGGGCGGAACGTCGAGAATGGTCTTGAGACGGACGGTGACGGCGTCTGCGGCAAGGTATGCCGAGATGGTCGCCAACAGAAGGATGACGATCCAGAAGACCTTCTTAACCATACCCACTGAACCTCTTTCTTTCTACCTTCACAAAACGTCGGATGCTCCCCTTCTCCGGCATGAAGCAGGGATATACATCCATGAAATCAACCTACCACTATAAACCGAATCCGGTATACTGTCAATTTGCCGCCAACCCTGCAACTGACGCTGTATATTTGTAAAAAGAAATACATAGGCCGATGTGATTGCAGCCGTGCAATATACCTGTACCGCGTTTTGATCCTCTATATATAACAATCGGCAAATCCTTGACAGAATTTGGCTTTTTAGGTACATTTGATCGAAGAAGGTTGTGTGCCGCGCATCGTCGTGATGCATTGTGGCTACGTAACCATATGAATAAAAGGGATTTATTGACTGCAAACGGAGCGGCCGGCGGTCCCCGTTTGCCGAGCCTGGCAGCATTATCGATCCGCGAGAGAACAGGGCATGGATTTAGAGGAACTGAGAAAACGAATTGATGCCATCGACCAGGGCATCCTCCGGCTTCTCAATGACCGGGCCGA
>JBLIRP010000053.1:0-27400 GCA_049472355.1 bacterium
CGTCGAAGAGCAGGATGTGGGGATATACTGGGGACCGGGACGTGAATCCGTGAACATAAAGATCGACTATTCCTATCCGGTGGACCTCCTGATCTTTCGCTACAGCCGGCAATACAGCTATGAGGTCGACAAGAGGCTTTCATTTCCCAAAAGGATGATCGATCAGACCAATGAACGGCTGCAGGGGAGCCAGCACCGCATGCTCGAAAAGGCCCAGAAGGCACGGGAGAAGCTGGAAGACTGAAAACGGGAATGACAGAGGACACCGTTACCATAGACTACGAATTCAGGCTCAGCAACGGGATCCGGAAACAGTTCACCATCCGCCTGACCAGCCCGTCCTTCCACCTGGTCGGGGCGAACAGGAGCGCATACCCGCGGTGGACACGACTGGAATACCACCAGTGCCCCAACTGCCCCTTGGATGCCCGGCAACACCCCTATTGCCCCATTGCGGTCAATATGACGGAGGTCATCGAGTTTTTCAAGGACTATGTGTCATCGGAGGAGGCGGAAATCAGCATCTACACCCAGGTACGGGAATTCCGCAAATGCACCAGCCTCCAGGAGGGGCTCAGCTCGATCATAGGGGTGTACATGGTATCGAGCGGGTGCCCCATCATGGATAAGCTCCGGCCCATGGTCTTCACCCATCTCCCCTTCGCGACAACGGAGGAGACCATGTACCGCGCCGCCTCCATGTATCTGCTCGCCCAGTATTTCCTTCAAAAAAAGGGGAGAAAACCCGAATGGGAGCTCAAGGGGCTTGTGGAAATCTATAACAGTATCAATGAGGTGAATCACCACTTCCACAAACGGCTCCTGGGCATCAATCCCAAGGACGCCAGCCTCAACGCCCTCTTTCACCTGAACTGCTTTGCCGCAATCACCACCATGTCGATCGTGGACGACTGCCTGCAGGAACTGGAGGGACTCTTTCAGGCATACCTCTAACCGCATCCCTGCGCGAGGCGTCCTCCCCTTCGGATACCGTGGAGAGGCTATGCCTTCTTTTTCTGCGACCGCTTCATCCGGTACTCGGCGAGCTTACTACCGAGCTTCATCTCCTTGGCAAGCTTTCTCCTCTTGGCGGTCAACGACTTTGCGGTCAACGCCTGGCCTCCGGGAATGCCGTATTTTTTCTTGTACTCCTTGGGGGTAAGCCCGTGGGATCTCAGATGCGACTTGGAAAGCTGTTTGAACTCCTTACCGCACTCACAACAGATGATCTTGTTCCTCTGAATAGACGATCCCGGTTCAATGCAGGGCTTCTCCCCTTCCCTTCCCTCGGCAGCGCCCGTGAGGAGGGTCTCCTCATCCCTGATATCCTTGAGGGTGACATACAATTTTCGCAATGAATCATTGATCTCTTCAGCGTTCATATTGGTTTTGGATGCCTGAGCAGTTACAATCTCAGCCGCCATCTCTACCAGGCCCTTCGGCATGTGTGCTTCCCTCCTTGCTTTTGGTTACCGGTTAACAACATAATCTCTATAACTATATAGATAAAATTAAAAAAATCAAGTTAAGCAGGATACCTTTATCAATTTTCATTGTGAACCTCACCTGCGAGAACCTTTCAGTGATTCTCATTGTGAAACATTAGCCCGGCGATATGAGCAGACTTGCCTGCTCAAAATGATGCAATGCAGCAATCGGAATTGAGTAAATACTTGTTCACCGGAAAGAGGCACATAGTGCAGACAGTCATGACGCAGCGCATCCCGTTGCCGGGATGAAACCGAATAAAAGGGCGGCGATCAGGCCATTACCGGTAGTGGAAGAAGGCGCGGGCATCGGCGATCTCCACATGGAAAAAACCCAGGAAGATATCACAGCGCATCTGTACGGGGATCCGCCGGGGATCATCCGAAAACCAGATAAAGACATCCCCCTTCCGGTTGAAGATCCCCTTGGTCAGCATGATAATCTTCGTCTTCCACGCAGGGATCGACTCCCCTTGGAGGCTGAGCGTCTCCCGTTTGAGCACCTGGATCGCCAGGAGATACTCCTTGCCGTCATCGAACACGCGGATGTTATAGGAGCCGCCCTCTTCGAAGGGGAGGGTGCGGGCATAGTACAGGGCCGAGAGCACATCGTGGGTGTGCCCCTCCAGGTTGAAATAGGCGGGCTTTTCATTCCGGTCGATGTACTCGACCAGACGATTCTCCCAGTCGAAGGTGATGGTCTTCATCTTGAGGTAATCCGTCTCCTTGATATTCGCATGGAAAAAATAGGAGAATCGATAGTTCGGATCAAAGGAGGTCTCGATCCGGTCCTCCACATCGATCCCCAGCACCTTCATCCAGTCCGCGGATCTGGCGATCGCCCGGGCGGTCAGCACCCGGGTATCGTCCTTGTAGGTGCCGGGTGCAAAGGTCAACTGTGCGGAGCCGGCATTGATGAAATTGGACCATCGCACCGTATAGTTCAACTCCTCGTTGAGAAAGGGGAGTCGGGAGGGCCGAAGGTCCCCGGGCGCGTCCACGCCGGGTTCGGCCCAGGCGATGGCGGGCAGGCAGGCAACGGCGAGCCCCACGGCAAGGATCAATACGACGATGACAGCCACCTTCTGTGTCAGATGCATCACCTGCTCTCCATCATCCGTGAGCCCGTTGTGCCGCCATTTCAGGAAACCCCCTTCATGCTCAGGCCGATCCTTTTTCGTGCCAGGTCCACCGACAGCACCTTCACCCGGACAACGTCCCCGATCCTGCACACCGTGGTCGGGTCCTTAACGTATTTCTTCCCCATCTGGGACACATGCACCAGCCCGTCCTGATGCACCCCGATGTCCACGAATGCCCCGAACTGGGTGACATTGGTCACCACTCCCTCCAGGAGCATGCCCGGCTTCAGGTCCTCCATGGTCAGCACGTCGGAGCGAAACTCCGGCCGCTTGATATCCTCGCGGGGGTCCCTGCCCGGCTTCTTCAATTCCTCCATGATGTCCAAAATCGTCGGAAGGCCGGCCTTGTCCGTGAGATAGCGGTTCGGATCGATCGTGGCGATGAGTGTCTGGTTGCCCGCGAGGCTCGCCATGGGCACCCCCAGGTCGCGGCACATGGCCTCCACAATGGGGTAGCTCTCCGGGTGCACCGCCGAGTTGTCCAGGGGATGATCACCCCCCCTGATCCGGAGAAACCCCGCCGACTGCTCGAATGCCTTGGGCCCGAACCCCTGCACCTTGAGAAGTCCCGTGCGGCTTTTATAGGCGCCGTGCTCATCCCTGTATGCAACGATCTGGCGGGCAAGGCGCGGGCCTATACCCGATACATACTGCAGCAGGGAGGCGGAGGCGGTGTTCACGTCCACCCCCACGAAGTTTACACCCGACTCCACCACCGCATCAAGGGCATCCTGGAGCATCTTCTGATCCACGTCGTGCTGGTACTGGCCCACGCCGATGGATTTCGGCTCTATCTTGACCAGCTCCGCCAGGGGGTCCTGGAGGCGGCGGGCAATGCTGATCGCCCCCCGGATGGTGACATCGAGGTGCGGGAATTCATCCCGCGCCGTGTCCGAGGCCGAATACACCGATGCGCCCGCCTCGTTCACCACCACCGACCTGATCGGCCAGGGGGCGCCCTCACGTGTCCTTTCTGCGAGCACATCCCGGATAAACACCTCGGTTTCCCGCGAGGCGGTGCCGTTTCCAATGGCGATGTATTCCACGCCGAATTCATCGATCATGTCCAGAAGGCGGCCCATTGCCTCGCCCTTCTTGTTGACCGGGGGATGGGGGTATATGGCTGCGGAATCGAGGTATTTCCCGGTGCGGTCCACCACCGCGACCTTGCACCCGGTCCTGAGCCCGGGATCGACCCCCATGACCGTCTTTTCCGGCAGGGGAGGTGCAAGCAGGATGGCCTTCAGGTTTTGTGCGAAGATGTCGATCGCCGTTATGTCCGCATGCTCCTTGACCTCCTGCCGGACCTGGTTCTGGATCGATTCGGCGACCAGTCTCCGGTAGGCATCCTCGATGAAGCGCACAAGATATTGTACAAAGATGGAGCCCCGATTGGTGATCACCCGCTGGTTCATCCCCTCCAGGATCTCATCCACCGGCGCGGCGATGGAGGCCGAAAGCACCCCCTCCCGCTCCCCCCGCCTGATGGCGAGGAAGCGATGGGAGGCAATGCCGTTTACCGGCTCCCTGTAGTCGTAGTACATGGTGTACTTGGTGGGCTCGGTCTCGAATCCGGGCTTGACCCGCGATACCACCTCCCCCTTCCTCATGGTGAGGTCGCGCACGAACTTCCTCAGGGAGGCGTCCTCGGCGATCATCTCCGCACAGATATACCCCGCCTCCCGGTACACCTCCTCGATGGTGGCAAGGCCCTTTTCCTCATCCAGGAACGGCCGCGCAATCCCCTCGGGATCGCCGTCAACCACATCCTGGGCCATGATCACCTCGGCGAGGGGGCCGAGTCCCTTTTCCCGGGCGATGGTCGCCTTTGTCCTGCGCTTCGGCCGATAGGGAAGATACAGGTCTTCCAGGTCCTGCTTCACCAGGCAGGCCTCGATCCTGGTTGCCAGTTCGGGGGTGAGTTTCTCCTGCTCCCTTATGGATTGAAGGATCACCGCCTTGCGGGCCTGGAGGTCCTTCAGGTACTCGAAGCGCTCCTTGACAGTACGCAGTTGCACCTCATCCAACTGCCCGGTCCATTCCTTGCGATACCGGGCAATGAACGGGATGGTGTTGCCCTCTTCAAGGAGCTGAAGGGTATTCGCAATATACTCCCTCCTGAAGGGAAACTCCCTGCAAAGCTGCTCCAGGACAAGGGAATCGATCACGGTTTTTCGAGCAATGACAGGCTCAGGCATGGCCGAAACACCCGGTCAAAGGACCTCCAAAAGTCGATATAATGGATAGAACGCGCAGGATACATGGTAGGCGGTGATCCCGGTTTTGTCAAATTCCGGTGACCTTCTACGGGAAAATTTCGTTGATCTGTCGTAATAGCTCAATATGATGTGGGACACCCTCCAGCACCATATTGAGCACGTACGATTCATATTTATTTATACGGAAAGTTGAATTATAATCGTTCGGGGAGCTGATCCACATCTCGCATTTCAACATCACGTGAATATTTCATGGCAACAATTATCGATTCCTCGATCCTCATGGACATGAGAGGAATATATATGCAATCCGTTTTTGAGCACCAACACACCGCAAGGGAGGGGTAAACACGATGACCAGCATCGAGGGCCTGGACCCGAAACTTCCGCTGATCCAAAATGCCGGCCTTAACGGCAAGATCGTCCTGGTGCGCGTGGACCACAATGTGGTCAAAAAGGGCGTCATACGGGACCCCTACCGCATCGATCAAACCCTCGGCACACTCTACAACATTGTGGAACGAGGTGGTAGGCCCATCCTGATGACCCATGTGGGGCGCCCCAAGGACAAAAAGACCGGAAACATCACCATAGACGAAAAGGACTCGGTGGAGCCCATTGTGGAGTATCTCGAACACAAGCTCCACACCACGTTTTACATCCCCACATTTACCACCGATCCCGAAAAGGGGATACTGGGCATCGACACCTCCATCAACCTCGCCATCAAGGATTTGAAGAGCCGGAAGATCGGGGGCATCTACCTGCCCAATACCCGATGGTTCCAGGGCGAAGAGGCCAAGGACGAGAGCAGGGAGCGGTTCACCCTGCAGCTTGCAGGGCTTGCGGACGTGTTCGTGAACGATGCGTTCGGCTCCTGGCAGAGTCACGCCTCGACCTGTGACATCGCCAAGCGCCTCCCCTCGTATGCCGGGTATCTCATGCAGCAGGAGATCCTCAATCTGAATCACGTGCTCAATCCCCAGCGTCCCTTCCTGGCCGTGGTCGCCGGGGCGAAATATGACACCAAGATCGGCCCCCTGCACGCCCTCTATGAAAAGGTCGACCACCTCATCCTGGGCGGGGTGATCTACAACACCTTCCTGTGTGCAAAGTACGGCATCAAGGTCGCCGGCGTCGCTGACGAGGACATCCAGGCAGCCAGGGATCTGGTGGAACGGGACAAGGTCCAGAAGAAAATCCTCGAACTGCCCTGCCTGGTGGAATCCGATACCCTGGAGGGGAAGGTTCCCGGCAAGTACCGCACCGTCTGTACGGATGATTTCAAGGCCGGCAAAAACTACGGCTACTTCCTGGACATTGACCACACCTCCTTCGACAAACCCGAGGTTCTCGACGTGATCACCAAGGCGAAGACCATCTTCGTGAATGCGGTCATGGGATTCACGCCCCACTTCGCCGAAGGCTCCGAGGCGCTGGATCAGACCATCGACATGAACAGGGATGCCATGAAGATGTACGGCGGGGGCGACACGCTCCAGGAGTTCAAGAACCTCTGTCCCGGCTTGTACCTGGCCGTCCTGGACAGCAGCCAGTACTACTTCTTCACCGGTGGAGGCACGGTGCTGAAGGCGATCGAGGAGGGCACCGCCTACGGTCTGAAGCCGGTGGAAATCCTCTTGACCAATGGGAAGGGAGCCTGAGAGAGATACGGGTGCACATCATAGCCGCGGGGTATACCCTGGCCTGAGGGAATTCGTTTCACTGCCCGCTACCCTTGCAAGCACGGCCCATTAATGCTATAAATCATACCTGAACCTAACAAAGGAAAAGTCTTCGTGCGCCCATAGCTCAGATGGATAGAGCGACGGACTACGAATCCGTAGGCCACAGGTTCGAATCCTGTTGGGCGCACCATGAAATCAAAGGATTACAAAACACCGCTTCTTTCAAAATCCAAAATTGTAACGGTTTTTGTAACGGTTTTTTGTAATTTTAAGTATTCAGCCTGCCTCTGCGCCGCCTGTTTCAAGTCCGATGCACTCACGATATTGTAACGGTCAAAAACAGACCGAGTCTTATGTCCGATAATCATCATTGCCACTCGCTCATGCACCCCGGACCGGACCATGTTCCTTGCCGCCGTCCGCCTGAAATCATGGAATAGCATTATGGAATAGCATTTTGCCAATCCCAGCACGCTTGCAGGCAGTATCCCACGCCTTGTCAAAATACCGTATCCTCCCGGTTCCCTCTTTGTTCCGCTCCGCCCTCGTCATCGGTAATTTTCTCTACGTCTGTTAACTCAAAGTGCTTCTGGAATGCCTCGATTGTGGCAGACTCGTTGGAATGGATCTGGTAATTCATGACGATCCCCCTTTTCAAAAAGGGGAATCTTTGGGTAGGATGTTTAATAACCGATCACGGTAGGCTCCGCGTTTGGCCGTGACGGCCAGATCGCCGTTGAGTACGCGAACACTCGCGGGGATCGCTTTATAACTTATTTCTTCTTCTCTTTAAAAGTCTTTTCAAACTCTTCCAACATTTTTAGATGAGTATCTGAATCAAAAGAAGATTTTGTCTGAAATGTTTTCTTTTTGATACCTGTCTTTGTTCTTGGCTCGATTACCAATTCTTTGGGAGAAAGCGTTATACTTTCATTTTGGAGAAGATTAAGATCAGGCTTGAATTCGACAGTAAACCTCATATTTTTGGGAATGATTTCAAGAAAATCATGTTTAAGGCGAGGTGCAAAGTTTTTATTAATAAAATCGATAAATTTCTTTGAGTAAACATCCATGAAATCAACATCCAAAATCACAACACAGAAAGTCTCATCCGTTTGATAAACAGCATCATCAAAATTGAAGGACTGTTTTGGGTCGAATTTTATAATATCTTCTTTAATTTTGTCACGAACTTGTTCCAATACCTGAGTGGTGGCTTCGCACTCCAAAATAATCTTTCTATCTTCAAATTGAAGCGTGTGAACAATTATCATTTTATCTTCAAAATTGAATTCTCCACCATGAAAAACTATCAGTTGAGGAGCTGAAGGCGAATAAAGATCAGTGGGCATTTCTTGCTTTTTAAATTTATACTTCTTAACAATATGATTGATAAAATCAGGACGCATCAAGTGACTATAAGGTATATAATCATTAGGGAAAATTATTATTCTTGTTGTAACTAATTGTAATATATCTTTCATTTGGTTCTCCTGTATTTATTAACTATACCGCGACATCTTTTTCTGAATTTACATCAATAGAGCTTTGACTTCTTGGCCTTACCAAATGTAAGTCGCGTTTAGTTGGCGCATCCAACGGGGGAAAACGATATTCGATATATGCAGCCGTTCTTGAGTCGGCGATAAATGCAGTTGATACATTTTCTTTTTCAATAAATTTAACACCTTCTTTTAACGGTCGAATCTCGTCTCTCAACTGTCTTATTTCATCCAATATTTCTTGGTCACGAGTTTCGATTCTCTTCCGCTCGTATTCTAAGGTTACTTCTCTTTCTAATATTGACTTAACATATTGATTGAGACTTAAGTCATTTGCCTTAGCTTGCTTGGCTAAAATCATGTGCAATTTAGTAGGAATTCTCAATAGAAATTTCCCGCTAAAATCATCTTCAGAAACAGGCTCAGGTATAGGCAAATTTCTTTTAAGGCAGGCCCGTAACCAGATATCTTTTGCCTCCTGTAATTTCTCCCATGCCTCTTCACGAGTCTTCCCCCACGCAGAACACCCAAGGAGATCGGGTATTTCGGCATTATACCGGATTTCGCCTTCGTCAGTTTTGTAAGGCTCGATCGTAACAGGATAAGGCAAACTCAAATAATATCTTAGGTTCTTTGTCATTGCTCCTCCCTTGCCTCAAAAGCGTTTATAAATCGTATCGCTTTTTTTCTATCTTCTTTCGATACAGTTTTTTCGCGGCCATGGGGTTTATGTACCGTTAAAGGCGGTAGACCGCTTTTTACAAAAGCGACAGCCGCTCCTGCGCGTTTCTCGTCCTTCTCGAAACCATAGTGTTTTGTTAAGACTTTCACAAATAAATTCCATGAAAGCGTATAATTATAATTTGAAAAATTCTCTATAGCCTCATCAAATCTCTTATTTTTGGACATTTATGGTAACGTGCTCTAAAGTAAATTCATATTGCAGATACATATCCCATCCCTTTATTTGTGCAGATTTAATTGCTATTTCGGCATTTTGATCGCAGAACTTTTTAACAAGATACTACATATGATATCAATTGTCAATGTATAGCTCCATTGGTGTAGCTCCATTGGGTACTTATTGATTTCAGAATAAAAAAGATAGCGGGGCACATTACCCTCGTTCGATCCCGTTCCTGTTGAATTCGACAGCAGTTGCAGCGATTTCCAATGATATGCGATCAGGGCCCGGCTGCAGGACGAAGTTGATGCGAAAGGCTTTCACGTGGATATTCTATGCGATACATCAAGCATATTGATGCTATTGCGGATCGCTCCAGACATGTTTATGGACCAATGTATGTTCAGTCCAGGGGCTTCCTTTCAGGGAAACCCTCCATGCCCGCGATCGGGTTCCGGCCTTTCATTATGGGTGATCGGCAATTGGATGGTAAACCGGGTTCCCTTTTTGACCTCGCTTTCTATGCCAATCCTGCCCTTATGCATATCGATGATACTCTGGCACACGGAGAGTCCCAATCCGGTGCCAAGGTCCTTGGTGGAAAAAAGGGGCTCAAAAATCTTGTTCAGATTCTCTTGCGGGATCCCCTCCCCGGTGTCCAGGAAGGCGACCTCCACCCAACCGTCCTTCTCAGCCCCTGTTATCGTTAGTACGCCTCCGGCAGGCATGGCCTGAATTGCGTTCACGATGATGTTGGAAAAGACCTGCCTGAGCTGGATCGCATCCGCCATGATAGGGGGCAGACCGTTTTGCATGTCCATGCGCACCTGTATGGTACGAGGCACATGCACCTTGGCCAGGGATTCATTTATGACGTCCCCGATAGTGACCCTGGACAACTGGGGCCTTTTAACCTTGCTAAAGGTGAGGATATCACTGATGATCCTGGTCGAAATATTGATCTCCTCCTCAATGATATCGAGATGCTTCTTGATCTTTTCATCCTGTATATGATCCAGTTTCCTTTTAAGGAAATAGACGGAGTTTGAAATGGCGCCGAGAGGATTCCGCAGCTCATGTCCCAGCGTCCCGCTCAGCTTGCCCAGGACAGCCAGTTTTTCCGAGCGTACCAGCCGTTCCTGGGTCTCCTTGAGCTCCGTTATATCCGTAAACACCTCAATGATGCCGATGGTGTTTCCTTCCATGTCCTTGTATGGCGATGCCATGAGCCTGCAGAATATCCTTGTCCCGTCAACCCGCTCCTTTACCACTTCCGTGTCAATAAGCTCCTTGCCATCCATTATCTGCCTGAGGGTGCATTGTTCGCTGTCGCACTGCGCACCCCTCATCTGGTCATAGCACTTCATCCGTATACCGTTTTTCTTGGCCACCCCTGATACCTTGGCCATGGCCTCATTTTCACTCAGGATATTGAAATCCGTATCAATCACCCTGATGCCGCTCGGTGAGCCGTTGTAGATCTGGTTTAATTCAATCGCCTTTTTCTTCTCAACCGCTGCCGTGGCCTCTGCCGCAGCCAAGGCATTCGTTTTTTGCATAAATTCCTTCAGGTCCCTGACCATTGTATTGAAGCTTTTTGCCAGGTCCCCAATCTCATCACGTGTCTTAATCTCTATCGTGGTATCAAGGTCGCCTTGTGCAATCATGCTCGATGCATGGGTCAGCGTGCGTATGGAGGTGCTGATGCTCTTCGAGATCACGATGGCTATCGCAAGGCTGATAATCATGGCAAGAAACACCACGACGGCCACTGCAACCAATGAAATTCTCCCGGTTGCCTCATATTCCCTTTTTGCCTCAGCTATCTTTTTCATCGATAGATTCAACAGTTCCTCTATTTTGTCCTGCAGCTCTTCAATAGCCGGCCCTGTCTCTTCCACATATACCCTTTTTGCCTGCTCGATCGCCCCGGCATCGCACAAATCCCGAATCCTGGTTGCCGAATGATGAAGCCTGCTGTGCGGTTCCTCCATAGATGCATGAATCTTCATCAATGCAGGATCATCCGAGCGAAAGGTATAATACCATCTTCCGAAATCACACATGGAAGGGTCCAATTCACCCTCGAATGACTTCCCCAACAGGATCTTGTCGGACAACTCGATGACCCAGCGAAGGTGGTCTCCGATCTTCTCATCCAGAAACATATCGAGTTCCAGATTCTCGATCAACGTATCACTGGCCCTGTTCATCCGGGCGATGGAAGAGAAGACAACAATGCTTAACACGATCATCAACGCCAGAATGATGCAGAAGCCCCCGATCAGTTTCTTACCGATGGTCATTCTCATTTTTTGCCCCGAGTGCCCTACTCCTCAACGATTCCTATGGGCGCTTCCCCTGCCCTGCGATCACCTCAAACCGGGAGGATCATCCAAAGGCCTCTCCTGATAAAACCATATCCGCCCGACTTAGTAATAATTATCCCGCATGAAGCATACGCTCAATGTGAATATTTTAAAAAATCGGCAATGTAATTGATATGACATGACGTATTACGGCATCGTGAATAGCGCCGCAAGGCATACTGTGCCTAAACAAATTATACTGCCCGACATAAAATCGTGTCAATTTTGACAATAGATTTCGTGCATTATGAGAAATCCATGAAAGTTCCTTCGGGGGATCGCATGAATCAGCACCCCTTTAGGTTCCCCCTCACCTCTCCATGGAAGTAAAATCGATGCGCAGGGTGTTGCTCCGGGGATGATTGCAATTATCCATGGTTGGTGCTATAACTGGTTGCCAATAAGGACCTGCGGCACGCTGTGCACTCTATACTAAAGAGACGCCGTTTCCTGTATGCGGTTACACCCTCGTTTTTCCAGGCGGCCACGTGTAATCGGACTGTTGCCCGGAATACGGGAAGACCTCACCGGCGCCATTCTGATCAATGAATTATCCGGAGGAAGGCCATGCCTCATACCCTATCAGGCGCAAAGGATATCCCTCTCGACAAACGAATCATCTTCGCGCTGGATGTAGCATCCGTGGAGAAGGCAAAGGAGTGGGTTTCCCTGCTCAAACCCCATATACGCTTCTATAAGGTCGGATTACAGCTCTTCCTGGCAGGGTGGTTTCATATTGTGGATTGGATCATCGATCAGGACCTGGATGTCATGGTGGACCTGAAATTCTTCGATGTACCCCAAACCGTTGCCTCAGCAGTTGAACAGCTCCGGGACCGGCATGTCACCTTTGCTACGGTCCATGGAAACGATGCCATCCTCAAGGCCGCAGCCGAAACGCGGCACAACGTCAAAATCCTTGCGGTGACGGTGCTCACCAGCCTGGATGAGGCGGACCTGAAGGACCTGGGTTTTCAGTGCTCGGTGTCCGAGCTCGTACTGAGCAGGGCACGGCGTGCATTGGCCCTCGGTTGTGACGGGGTGGTCTCCTCAGGGCTGGAGGCCCCCAACCTGAGGAATGAACTGGGCAGCAATTTCCTGGTGGTTGTTCCCGGGGTCAGACCCCTCAAAAACCGGGAGGACGATCAGAAGAGGGTGGTCGACATCAGGGAGGCATTCATGAACGGGGCCGATTACGTGGTGGTCGGTCGCCCGATCCGAAATGCCCGCGACCCGGTACAGGAGGTCATACGCATGCAGCAGACCATCACGGAGACACTCCGCTCCTCGTAGCACCCATCAGGAACCCCATACCCCTCTCTGCCGGCACGAAAATCGCCATGCCCCTGCTCTCCGGCATCCGAGGGATTTTCTCCCTTCCTTCACATGGCTGAAGGGCCCATGTCCTCAAACGCCATCCTTCACGAATCGCGCTGTGCCAACAGATCCCTGGCGAGGGGATGCACATGCCGAAAACTGAGGACATCGAGGATAGCGAAAACGAGGACACGAGGATATCGAAAACTTGCAAAAAAACGCGGCTACATGCATAATACTGCGCTTATATACCACCCGGTATACGTCTCGGTGATGATAGTGAAGGGATGCATCAGTTCTCCAATGAGAGGAAAGCGATGTGTGCCATGGAAGTAATCAGGGTTGATGATCTTTGCGGGCAGGTCCTCGCTATGCTTACGATTGCGGAGATGCATGCACTCGGATTCAGCCGCCACATCGGCCTTGCCTGCCCCCCAGGCTGCAGTGATTGCTGCCGAAATGACAAGCCGGAGGACTCCGTGCTCTCCGCCCTGCCGGCAGGGCTCTGGGCGGTGGACTGCGGGTTGCTGGAACTTTTGGAACAGGCGGCATCCGAGCGACCCCTTGGCCCATGCGTATTCTATAACCAATCCATGGATAGGCCGTGCTCCATCTATCCCCTCAGGCCGCTCATCTGCCGGCTTTTCGGCTTTGCCGGAAAGAGGGATAAACATGGCACGGTGCAGTACCGCCCCTGTTCACGCATGACGAGACCGCTTCTGGTGATACAGGAAACGCCCCCGGTTTTCAGCGATCATGCCACCCGCATCGAGTTTCTGTATCCGCCCCTGGGCAGGGAACGCCGCCCCCTGAACGTGGCCTTCTACAAGGCTGCCCAGTGGATACTTCTACGCCGTCAGTACGATCCTGAAGATCCCCAAAACGATCATCCACCGGTCTGCCGGCCCCCCCGAAGCCTGCCGCGGGCGGCTTAGCGAAGCACGGTGATCAGGCATCCCACCTGGAGATACCCCCGGGAGCCGTCCCACAGGAAGAGGTCCCCCCAAAGGCACCCCCTGCCGCTTTGCCTGGCATCCTCCTCAGCAGCCTCCAGGCGGCTGGCATAATTGTCATCCGGCTGCCGGGTGATGGCCCATGCATATCCCTCACTCACCATCACGCCATTCACAAAGGTGTCACCGATAAAGGCATAGCGCAGGAGTCTGTCGTACTCGTCGGTCTCGGTGGTATCCCTCTCGAGAAACACGGTCTTGCCCAGGATCAGTGAGGTGAGTCTCTGCCTGGCCTGCTCCGCGCAGAACTCGCCATGGTCGGGCGCATCGATCCCTATCAACCGCACCCTTTTCCTGCCCGCAATGATGAAGGTATCACCATCAACGATCTCCTCCACCATGTAAGACCCGTCCGGATATCCACCCTGCCCCCTGGCACAGGGAACCACCGATGCAATGAGAAGGAGCATGAGCAGTGCGCATACAAGCCGTTGAACAGTATGGGAATGAAAGCGGTCCATCCCCCCTGTCTGTCCGATCCATGGATTCCCCATGATTACCTGCCTGTGTTCTCCATTATTGCCCTCGCCTTATAGTATACAGTAATTGCCCCATACATGGTGTGCGATAGGGCGCTGATCATTACATCATGCAAAAATAACACCATAGTGCACGATGCGGCATGAGGGGGGTGCATTGGGTCCGCTCATGCAGGACATACAAAAGCCGATGGCCGAAAAGGCAATGAACGGAGTGAGCGAACCATGCCCGGTGTGATGTTTCGAAACGGCGCACAGGTATTGCACCCCGATTGGGGCGTTTTGATGTTCGGTGGATTCCGTTGAGGGCGGGTCTTGAGAAACCCGATTTTAAGGGAATGCCATCGCAGCGGGAGCCGCAGGAAGGGGGCTATCCCTCCCGCTCCGTATCGAAGAGTCTGGTCAGATGATCATGGCGGTAGAAGAGTCTGGTCTCCTTCATGTTGGCATCAAGCACCACGGTGACATTGCCGTCCGTCCAGATAAGGTTCCCTGATTGCATATCCTTATGTTTGGGTTTCCCGTATTTGTACATCAGGACATGCTTTGCCCTTTCGGAGACATCCATCTGGGGCCACACCAATTCGATCTTATAAAGCCGGAGGGATTTGGGGGTGAAATAAAACCCGATGGTGCATTCATGGCCGAATAATTCCTTCAGCCGTGTACGGACATCTTCGCTATCCGTGTCAAACGAATATCCCTCTTCCTTTAATTGTTGCAGGATATCCTCCTTGGAGGAGCCCAATTGAAACGACCTGAATTGCAGAACGGTATTCGCTTCGGCAGGCAACTTCTCGATCGTGGAAACGTACCTTTCGGTGATCCATCCCGATGTACCGTCAGGGAGGGTGACCCGCACCCACCCATTGAGGCTCTTTATCTGCATTAATTCATCATTCTTTTTAACGCTTGTTACAATGGAATAATTGACCCCGGGGCCCTTGCGGACATTTACCTTATCCGCGATGACATACACCGTTTCCGAGGGGGGATTCTGCCTCGCTGACGAGATGAGCCTTTCATGGATCCACCCTGTTTCGCCATCCGGGAGGATGACCCGCGCCCACCCATTGAGGCTCTTGAGAAGTTCGAGCTCATCACCCATGCGGGCGGTCCTGATAATGGCGTGCCTCGTGCTCGGACCCGAACGGATGTTCACCATTTGGCCGGAGACGAACACCTTTTCGGCCATGACCCCGGCAGCCCCCAGCATGATCATAAGGGCGGTCAAAAGGGGAAGGAACCTCTTCATTTCCATACCTTTTTTCTCCCTGCACCGGTCAATGATCGGATCTACCGCAACGTGGTCACCTGTACCGAACCATGTATCACGGCGGCTTGATGAAGGATTTATTGATTAGCATACCACTACTATCGGGACGATGTAAACCCGTGGAATTCGAAGATGTGCCTTTCTCTCTCGCACATCATTGATTGTTTCCGTCAATGGTGATAATGATAATACGCAACAAACAGCACACAAGAAAACGGGGGGGCAACCACTACGATAAGGAGGATACAATGAGTATGATTCCGGCAAGGATCGGTGCAGTGACATTGGCAGTCATTCTGTTGTGGGGATGCGCCCCCCAGGGCGCCGTGAGGGAGCGTGAATATCCACGGGGGGCCGACAAGATCGAGCTATTCTCCGGTCCCCCGGAAAAGGCCTACAGGGTCATAGACACCGTCAGCGCACAGGTATTTCTCTCTGATTTTGCCGGCATCCGTGAGGCCCAGAAGGCGGCCCTGAGGATGATCAGGGACCGGGCTAACGAACTCGGCAGCGACGGGATTTTCGAGGTTTTCCTCGAGCTTCGTGATGGGGACAACGTCATCTCCTCGACCCTCTTGACCCCTTCATCAACGTTAGACCAAACGGTGATCGAATCGACCCTGGGCAGCGGGTGCGTCCTGTCCCCTTCCCTGCATGTCAAGGGAAAGGCATTCCGGTTCAAAGGGAACAAGGAAATCCCGAACCTGTGACCGGATTCCGGGGCAGATAGCGGAATGCAGGATCACCTCTCCGAGGGCTCGGGGCAGGGATATGCTCAATAAAAAAGCCCGCCCGGGCGAGCAGGCGGGTCCATGGATCCGTGAAGGAGGTGTTGGTTAATACCGCGAGGTACATTATTAATCTAATCCCCATGGAACCGGTTGTCAAAATCCTCGCTGCATCCCCCGGATTCGCGGTATTTTTAGATGCCCATTGAGGAAGAGCCGCACCATGCGGTGCGACGGGTGTGGGGTGATGACTTACATCTGCTTGACCAGCTTGCCCTTGATATCTGCGTAGCCCTTATCGAGCTTGAGCATGCGCTTGAAAATCGCCAGACAGATGTACGCCATCAATCGAAAGGCCAACTCGGACCTGGTATCCAGAAAGTCTATGAAATCATGCTTTCGGACAAAGGCAACCCTGGTCGGGACGAGGGTCACGACACTCGCCGACCTCGGCTTGTTGTCGATGAGCGCCATCTCACCGAAGATCTCTTCGCTGCACAATTCCCCGAATCGTATCTCTTTCCCGGTGGAGGAAAGGGTGGAGACCTTCACCCTTCCATCAAGGATGAAGTAGACGCGGTCACCCGCTTCTCCTTCGGACACGATAACCTGACCGGGGCCGAATGCCTGCTCGTCCTTGAATACCATCCGCGCCTCTTCCTGGGAAAGGGGTGGGATGAGCTCCATCTTGACCACGCACTCGGCGGGGATGTCCTCGATCTGGGGTATCGTGGTGTCATCCCCTTCCAGGAGCAGGTATATGGAATCGACTGCTGTCTTGTATTTGTCGTTGATATTCCGTAACCGCTCCGGCAGGATGTTGTAAAGGCGATAGATGAGGTCGTAGGAATAGGGCTGGCTCCTCCGTAAGAGATTGATGAACCCCTTGCGGTTAAGGATCCCGACCTTGGTTTTCTCCCTGACCGCCTTGACGGTGGCCGATCGTTTGACATTATAGAAAAGGCTGATCTCCCCAAAAATTTCCCCGGGCCCCAGCGTGGCCACATGGGTGCCCTTGACCATGACATTGACCTCCCCCTCCTTGACGAAATACATCTCATGGCCTATGGTGCCCTGACGGCAGATGATCTCGTCCTTGCGGTAGGTCCTGGATTCGATAAAAATCTGATTCAGGTGTTCGCTGTTTATGGTCCCGAACAGTGCCCCGTTGATATTCTGGCAGACCGAATCCAGTTTGTTTTTCTGGATGGCGCCGCTGTCGTTTTGAACCGGCAGAAGCAGGTCATCCATATACCGGATGAGATGGGTCTTCATCTTTTGCGGCATCTTCATGAAATCATGCGATATCTTTTTTGCGTCCTCAACGGAGAGGTATTTCCGGTCCTGAAGCTTGCGATAGAAAAGGTATTCCCGGAGTGAATCGGTCCCTTGCAGCCCGGCCAGGAACAAATAGGCACGCTCCTTCAAAACCGCCGGCGTAATGAGCTCTTCAAATCGGCGGGAGGAGAACTGCTCCTCACCTTTTACGATATACTCATCGAGGTTTTTATCCAGATGATCCGTCTGTGCCTTATGGATCAGGGAAATGTCATCAGAGGAGAGGGGCTTGATCTGCTCGGCCACTGTGTCAAACCGAAGCCCCATGCTGCGAAGGAGCTTGATGATCGCCTCATTATTGATGCCGAGACCCGCCACATTGCTGTGAACATCCGCGCTGTAGGTGGGAGGGCTGAAAAGCAGGTTCCCATAGTTGTCGGTGGCATGAACGCGGAGGAACACCCCCTTATCCAGACACCAGCGCCCGATCCTTTCCGCCGCCACCAGGGGATCTTCCCCTTCGATGTTCAGGTGCCCGACATCGAGGGTGATGCCGAAGTTTTTCTTTCTTACCTCGTTCGGAAGGGAATTGTAAATCTCGTCAATACATTCGATGAAGTAATGGGCCTCCTGTTTCTTCTCGGTCAGGCAATAGTTTTCCACCGTTACCCGCACATCGCTGCCCTCGGCCGCCATAACCAGCTCTGTCACGCCTTTCAGGTTCGAGGTATCGATCAGGTGAACAACCACGGACCCGGCGCCGATGTCCCGTGCCAATTGGAGATTCTCACATTGAAGGTCGAAGCACTGCAAAGGATTGTGAAAAAGCTGTTTCCCGGTACGCGGATTGGGACTCGGATAATAGGGGCCTACAATAGGGCTGTGGATATCGAGTCTTATCCCGGTTGTGCGGACCGCATCCCGTATCCGCTCCCGTTTCTCCTCGCTCAATTCCTCGGGAAGCAGCTTGGTGTAGTTGAACGGGTGGAAATCAATGGCAATCTCGATACCCTCGATATTCTCATTCATGACCTGCTCCATGAGCAGGAGCGGGTCGAAAATCTGTTTTTCCCAGAAGGAGGCTGCCATCACCCGATAGGGATTGTTCATTACACCCCGGCGCTCCAGGGAAACATCCTTGCTGAAAAACTGCTTATCGTATTCCTTGGCAAACTTCATGATGTATGCGTCGAGGTCCTCGGGCTTATATTCATTGAAGAAAAAGAAATAGGGCGCATGCTCATAGAGCCAGGACGCCTTGATCAGGAAAAACGGCGATTCGGCAAGTTTCTTGAGGGATGATGCCCTTTTGTCATGTTTCACGAGCCGCAGGATGTGGGAGAGGGTGCCGGTTGCAATGGTATACCCGTATTTGATCATCGATTTGTACTGGGCAAGGAGCATCAATGCCTCGTTTTTTGCGAGGCCCATGCCGTTCAGACGCGACAGGCAGGAGCGGCAAAAAAAATCCCTCTCCTTGAGGCTTTCATCGAGCACCGCCACCAACTCATCAACAGCGAGGGGTTTCTTCTCCTTGAGGGCGTTAATGCACTCCATTGTCTCTTCGATCCCGTTGATCATAAGCAGCCTGTTCAATGCCTTTCCTCCCAAGAACGCTCAGAACCCGATTTGTGTATCAACATCCCCAAGGGACACAGCCCCTCAGGGCCCCCCCGTTCCATCTTCCTTCCGCTTGCGCATTCTCCCCTTGTGGTCGCATCCTGCAACCCTTCGTTCGGGATAACCGTTATTTATGCAGGCCTATGCGGGATACCACCCTTCCTCCGAGGGCATTCCCCCCACGTAGTTTCTTCGTTGTGGCATTAAATGTTAGAGAGCATGGATGAGAACCCTTCGACGAATTGATACTCAATTCCCTCCCTCTGATAAACATCCTCTCCGACCGGTAAGGCAACATGATATTCACATATAACACAGCTTATATATCTGATCGGTAATATGGTTCTTTTCTATCGGTGCTTCATGGAACCATCACGAGAACCGGGAGGCATCGAAACCCTCCACATCCCGATCGGGTTTCTCCATCTGCCTCATGTGCGATCCATTATCACGTTTCGTAATCATCCCCTTCCATGCCCGCCATTTCTATTGATAGAAACAGCCTTTCCTGCTAATATATACTTACATATCACGTTGCCGGCACAACTGAGAAGCATGAACGATACACGGGACAAAAAACTGTTCTCCGCGAGGCGATTCCCCCCCGCTTCTGTTTCCGGTCATTGCACGTCCATCGGCCCTGCCGGTAAGCGGCGTCTCCCATGTACCACGGCCTTTCATGTCCGGGATGTCTCAACAAAAAAAGGGGCGAATGCCAATGAGACGACGACAATGGAGCAGTAGGGAAAAATTCGATATCATCCTTGAAGGTCTCAAGGGCGAGGCGGAAATCGGCACACTGTGCGCACGGCATAAGATTTCACCGGCACAATACTCCCGATGGCGGGAACAATTCATGCAGCATGGGCACTGTGCCTTTGATCTGCCCAGGCACTCCCGTGAAGAAGAGCGATTGCGGGAGGACAACCGGAGGCTCAAGCTCCTCCTCGAAAAGGTCAGGACAGGCCTGGAGCGCATCGACATCGAGACCGGCCCCCCCAAAACTCCCCGAAAAACCAAAAAGGTCACCTGACGAGCTGCATCGAAAAGATCCCCTATTTTCCCATCCTGAACGAGAGCAACGGCATCAGTAAACGGTCGCTTCACCTGCCTTGAAAATAGCGAGTTTTACCAGCGGCGGGGCTATCAACTCATTGATGACCACAGATCCCAGCACCCCGTTAACCATTACCTCGCCGAAGCTTTCGAACGCGGGGTTCTCAATGGCAAGGAGGATTAATCCCAACGTGACGCCTGCCTTGGGAAGGAGACCGAATCCCAGGTATTTTCGAACGGCTGACGGCGCGCCTGACAGCGAGGCGCCGATTCGCGCGCCGACGAGCTTGCCGGTAAACCTCCCGATGATGATCAGGAGGGCCAACGTCCACGCCACCCTCATGATCGAAAGATTAAGATGGGCGCCGGCAAGGGTGAAAAAGGCGGCAAAAATCACATCCTCGATCTCATCAATAACCAAAAACATGTCCTTGTTGTAGCTCATCTTATTGACGACAAAAAAACCCATGAAGATGTTCACCAACAAGGGGGAGAATCCCACCATCTTGGCCATTCCCGCTGAGAGCATGATCATGCCGAATACAACGGCAAGCAGTGACTGTTTGTTGGGGGCGAAACGGCTCATCCCCATCAGTGCCACGGCGAACACCGCACCGAACACGATTGAGCCAACGATTTCAAACAGCGGCGTAATGACTACCTGATACACGGAAAAGCTTTGCATTCCGGCCACGCACGCCCCTGCAATGCTCAAGGCGATCGCCGTGCCGATAATGGCATAGGCATCGTCCAGTGTCACCACCCCCATCAATATGGTGGTCAAGGGACCCCTTGCCTTGTATTCCCGGATGATGGCAATGGTGGCGGCAGGGGCGGTGGCCAGTGACACGGCACCCAGAATGATGGCCATTGGAAGGTACGTCTGCGTAAACCCACCCTGTTCCGTCGGCAGCCTGACGACGAAAGGCCCCATGAATATCAGGATCAACGTCACAAAAATCCAGGCACCCAGTGCCTCAAGCAAGGAAATCCAGGCGATGTCCTTCCTCACCCTTCGCAACGACTCGATGCTCAGACTGCCCCCCACCAGATAGGCAATGATCCCCAAGGTGATATCGGTGATTATGTTTAATCCCCCGTGAATCATCTCCTGGGATATGACGTTTAAAAATGACACGCCCAACAGCATGCCAATGAATATGTAGCCGCTGATTCGGGGAAACTTGACCTTTTTGGCTGCCATCCCGCCGAGATACCCGATGATGATCAATATCCCCACTGCCAGGAGAGGATTCATTGATAACGCGGTGTGCATCGATCCTAATCCCCGATAATCCCTTTTTCGCGGAACAGGGCCACCAGGATATCGAAAACCCCTATCATGCCTACGAGCCTTCTTTTTTGATCAACCACCGGGAGCCTGTCCACGGAATGGATTTTCATAAGGTTATACGCCTTCTCCAATGCATCCTCTTCGGAAACGGTGAGGACATTGGTTTCCATCATATCATCAACCACAATGAGGGTTGACATTTCGGGGGTGATCTCCAGATCGAATATATCGATCTCCTCCCGTTCCAGAAACGGGATGGCCTTTAAAAAACCCGACTCGTACGGTTGAAACACATCGATAAGATTTTCAAAGGACACGGTTCCTATCAGGCGGTAATCCTCCTCCACCACCGGCACCAGGGGGAAGGTATGAAAGTCCTGCAATCGTGCGACCAATTCACGCAGCATGGTGGAGCGCCGGACGGTCACCAGGTCCCTCTTCATGATTTCCTTTACCAGCATACCGTCACCCTATCCCACGTTCAGTATTAAGGAGCACCCTCACCCTTCTCATGGCCCCCTCCTTTCTCATGATCCGTTGATTCACCATGCGGATAATTGCTCGATATCTTAGGGGAAATGATACAATAGACCCTTCGTATACAAAAAAATTATACTATTAGATTATACCAATTATTCTTTGACAATTGTTGAGATTTCATATATAATTTTTATTGAAAAAAAGGAATTGTTTTATTAACAAGCTCTTTTATATTTAACAAGCTCTTTTATATAATTCTTATTATTCACCTCATTCAGACCTGACCCACATATATTATTATCCCCCTCCCCTTCATATGCAAACGAGAAAAATCCGGCGCATTACCCATGCAGCCGCAGATGCCTGTAGTACGTTATGTTCTCATATCCCCTGAGGGCATACACTACCGCTTCTCCGTCGTTGTTGTTCATTCTCTCACTCCTTTTATTCATATCCTTTTAGTTATATCCTTCTCAACGATTTCAATCAACCCCGTGCACTGAAAGGCTGACGGCTCTCTCACCCGAACGCTGAACGAAATCCAGATTCATACGTTACAACTCCGTTATCCGATGCCCCATATTCTTACCCTTGTTGTGTCCGAAGCAAGGGATAAACCTTTAGAAAAGGGAGGTGAGGCGAACGGCGTGATCAATGGTTCCAAGCCCTTATCAACCCTGCAAACAAAGCACATACATGACAAAGGAGTATGGAATGAAAACCGGGGTATTCACCATGATATCAATGTGCGCGATTATCATTGCGGTCATCGGAGTCCTCTGCCCTCCCGCGTGTGCCCAGTGGTGGTTAACCGCCTCGACATTCGGCGTTACCTCCATAGGACCGAGCTGGTTCCAGACCGGCATCGGCGCACCCTTATGGGCGACCACCGGCATCGGCGGGCCTTTCTGGGCGCCTTTCATTACCGGACTGACCCCCGCACCCCCTATCACCGGGGCCATCCCCGGCGGCATCGGGGCCCTCGGGGCACCGGTGGCGCCAACACCGGCAGGGGTGCCTGGTCTCGTGGGAGGTGCCGCCTTTCCTGCTGCAATGGTGGCGCCGGTCCCAAGTTTTGCCCCTGGAATCGCCGGAGGCGCCGTCACGCCTGCGGCCATGGTCGCTCCCACACCGGTTCTCCTCCCGGCGCTTATGGCGGCCTTGACCGCTCCGGGCGTTCCCGCGGCAGCCGGGGCATTCCCCGCTGCCATGACGCTGGCGACCCCGCTAGCCCCCGGTGTGGCGGCACTCATGGCCCCCGTGGCTGGTGTCGCACCCGTGCCCGCGGCAGGCGCCGCCTTCCCTGCAGCAATGGCGATTCCGCCCACCGCCCTTTTTCCTGCCGGCATGCTGCCGGTGATTTGATCCACCGAAGGAGCATGCCGTTCCTTCAGACTGCATGGACATCCGCAGGGGAGACACAGCCCCTGCGGATGTCCCTTCCTTTTCTCATGATTGTAAGACAAACGCTCATGCCGCTTTGCGGCGCCACGAAGCATGAAAATGCTATGTTTTCAGATGAAACACACATGAGCCGGATGAAACTGCGAATGTCGAATGTAGAATGTAGAATGTAGAAGTGAAACGCAGATGAGACTTCGGCTCACAAAGAGGCATGAAAATCCCGGGGGATTTTCAGATGAATACAGGATATTTTCGGAACAAAAACTGATAATTCAAGACCTGACCCCAAGCCACATTTATGACCCCAAGGCACATTTGCATTTGGGCGGTTACCCGCTTTCGTTCCATATCGAGCAGTCGTCTTTGCTAATTTACGGGGAATGGCTGGTCAGCACAATCCTGACGATCTCCGATCGAGAGAAAAGGCGCATGGGCGGTCCCCAGATCCCGGTCCCGCAGGTTGTATAGAGGTATGCTGAGTGATGGCGATAAAGTCCGAACGGATATCGATAGGTGAGGAATACGATGCAATCCATGGGGGGGATCTGCCCCGCATGGGTGTGACCGGAGAGCTGCAGGTCGACCCCCATCCGGGCCGCCTCCTCGAAGTGCAGAGGCCGGTGGAAGAGGAGAACAACCGGCCTGGTACGTTCACTCTTCCCCAGGATTGATTCAAGGTCGGGGCGAGATTCAGGGAACATCTCCCCCGCCGGATCATCCAGGCCCACAATGTCGATCCCCTGTTCGATCGTGATCATTTCATTCCTCAGCACCGTTATGTTCGCCCTTCGGCAAAGCTCATGGAAGTTCTCTATGCCCGTATAGAACTCGTGGTTCCCGGTAATGGCGACGACCCCCTCCCGCGCCCTCAATCTCCTGAGGATATCGATAAAACGCCCGCACTCGTTGATGTCATCCTCGATCAAATCACCGGTGATGACAATCAGGTCCGGGCCCAGGGCATTCACCCGCTCTACGACACCATCGAGCCACCTCCCCGGGGTCCACCGGTGCAGGTGCAGGTCGGACAACTGCACGATGGAAAATCCCGACAGCGCAGGGGAAAGGCCCTGCAGGGGGATCTCCACGTCCCTTGTCCGGGGAAGCCTTGTCCCCCGGTAGAGCGAAAAGGAGGAAACGAGAAACACCAGCAGGAGGGCGGCCACGGTGATCACCCGTGAGTGACGCGGGAGGAAGAAGAGAAGGATAAATTGCAGCAGGAACAGGGTGAAGGCGATCGAGATGACGCCGAGCCAGACCGCCCCCGACTGAAAGACGGCGAACGCGAAAGGATCGGGCAGCATGCGCCTGGTGATGAGCCGGTCCACGAAGAATGCCGCGCCGCCCAGGATAAAGATGATCAGGAGGGCCGTACGATACGCCGGCACAAGGGCGAGCCCCCGGTAGAGGCGAAGAAAGACGAAAAGGTGGATAAGAAAATAGATCGAAAGAACGATCAGGAGAAAGATGATGAAGTTGAGCCTGCCCATAATCGCCTTATGCACCGGGGATCATCGTCTATCGTGCCTCCCGGTTGGAGTGATAGCGCATCGCCTCGGGCAGATGTTCCTTCATGGCCGCGATCCGGTTTTTATCCGCAGGATGGGTGGAAAGGAATTCAGGCGGCTTGGGTCCGGCCCCAGTGCTCATACGCTCCCAGAAGGCAACGGCCTCCTTGGGATTATACCCGGCCCTTGCCATAAGGATGAGCCCGATGCGATCGGCCTCGTACTCATGGGTGCGGCTGTAAGGGAGGAGAAACCCGATCTGGGCACCGAGCCCGAATGCCTGAAGCCACAGGTTCTGAGTGGTCCTGGGCTTGCTCTCCATGGCCTTTGCGAGGGTGAGCCCCCCCAGTTGCACCAGGAGGGTCTGGCTCAATCGCTCGTTGCCGTGCTGGGCCAGGGCGTGGGCAACCTCGTGGCCGATAACGGCGGCAAGCCCGGTCTCATCCTTCGTATAGGGCAGGATGCCGGTATATACCGCCACCTTTCCCCCCGGCATGCACCAGGCATTGACCGTTTCATCATCCTGGATCAGGATGAATTCCCAGTCCATGACCAGGTTCAGGCGCAGCTCGCTGATGAATGCATCCGCGGCCGCGGCAATGCGCCCCCCCACCCGCTGGAGCATCGCGTTCGCCTCCCTGTCGGCGGAGAGCCTCGACTCCTTCTTGATCTGCTCGTATTGCCGGAAGCTCATCGAGAGGATCTCTACCTCCGGAATGAGCGTCAACTGCTGCCGCCGGGTCAGGGGAACCGTGGCGCACGAAACCACGAGCAGTGCGATCAATAGTGTGCACCATGCCTTGAATTTCGGGTTCACCATACCCTCTCTCCTCTTCGGGTATACGTTGCATTTCGGGTACGCGCCGCATACGGCTGCGAACAGGGCCTGTACCCCGCCATATCCCTATCGGAAGTATATTCAATCCCCGGTGACCATGTCAATTGCAGTTGACATTCAGGAGAAAAATATCAATAATTATTTCGGCCTTTTATTTCATGGTATAGTGGGAAACCTTCCCAAAAATCCATGGATATGATACCATACACGCACCGGAGGATATCTGTGCCTGTAACTGATCAGTATATTCCGGGAAAGAGGCAAGGGGGGGGCGCCTGCGTGCCTGAATTCTCCGGGGAACAAGGTTTGAAAGGCGTGGTCCCGATCCCGCTGATCGTGTCCGTTCACACCGGGGGAAACCGGGATCGGTGACCCTATGAACGACGATGAGCGGTGTATGCGGTATGCCCTGGAAGAGGCCGGAAAGGCCCTGGCAGAGGACGAGGTCCCGGTGGGGGCGGTCCTGGTCAATGAACAGGGGCTGATCGCCGGCGGTTACAATCAGGTGGAGGGGAGCAACGACCCCACCGCTCATGCCGAAATGCAGGCAATTCGGAGGGCCAGCCGGCATTTGGGGCGCTGGAGACTGACGGGCACGACCCTGTATGTAACGGTCGAACCGTGCTGCATGTGCCTCGGGGCCATCATCCTGGCGAGGATCGAACGTCTGGTCTTCGGCATACCGGAGCCCAAGACAGGGTGCTGCGTATCCCAGGCGGACCTTCCCTCCGGGATATTCAGCAGGTATGGGCTGGTGGTTGCGTCGGGTGTCCTGGCCGACGAGGCACGGGCATTGATGCAGATCTTCTTTAAAAAGAAACGGAGAGGTACCGAAGTCAGGCCGTAACGGGGTCGACTCGAAATCGACTTGTCTCGTGATGAGCGAGGCACGTGGGTTCGAATCCCACCCTCTCCGCCAACTATATAAAACATCGGAGAGATGTCCGAGTGGTTTAAGGAGCACGATTGGAAATCGTGTGGGTGGTTAATAGCCGCCTCGAGGGTTCGAATCCCTCTCTCTCCGCCAGATTTTGGTCGTGCTAGGCGGGGAGTTAGCGGTGCCCTGTACCCGCAATCCGCTATAGCGGGGTCGAATTCCCGGATTGAGGTCCCTACCCGTAAGGGATCGGCCTCGGATAAGTGCGTTGATGTCCAGGTCCTGCGCAACAGAACGTTACGAACCCCGTCAGGTCCGGAAGGAAGCAGCGGTAAGTAATCATTTCTGTGTGCCGTGGGGATACCTGGACGGAGCAGCCTGTCCGTGTTACCACCTTGGGGGTGTGATCGAAGCCGGGTGCACGACCATTTTTTTAGCACCTCCCGGAGAGGTGCGGCGTGAAAAATGACCGACCGCGGCCTTTCGTAGCACACCGCTTCAGCAGGCCGCATGGCCTGTTGAATGTCATATGGTTGAGGCGAGCAGCTTCCCGCTCTCGGAAAAACCGATCCCCGAGGAGAATGCGTTGTCCTATCTGGTGCTGGCAAGAAAATGGAGGCCGAGACAATTCGATGATGTTGTCGGCCAGAAGGCGATCACCCAGACACTGAAGAATGCCATCCTGTCCGGACGCATTGCGCATGCCTACCTCTTTTCAGGGCAGCGGGGGGTCGGGAAGACGACCACCGCCAGGGTCCTGGCCAAGGCACTCAACTGTGAGAAGGGCCCTACCCCGCACCCCTGTGATGCATGCCCCCTGTGCGCGGAGATCAATAAGGGGAGTTCTCTCGATGTCATCGAAATCGACGGGGCGTCCAACAACAGCGTCGACGATATCAGGGACCTCAGGGAAAAGGTGCA
>JBLIRP010000054.1:0-26411 GCA_049472355.1 bacterium
TCCGATCAAGTGAGGGAAGACCCATCAGGGGATACCCACAAGGACTCGATCTGATGGCACTCTTGGGTTCAAAGAGGGCACAGGGGATCATGGCTGAACAGGACAATAATGACTATGCCGGTTACGCAGGGCAATTCAAGATGTTTGAGGACGAACTTGCGAAATTCAATGCCGCTGATTGGAACAAAACCCTCTCCTGGTCATGGCTCTTTTCCCTGAAACCATTATTGAAGGAATTCGGCAGCGGGTATCCTCCCTTCATGCAGACGGGGGCATGGCAGGATAAGGAGCTCTCAACGGTGCTTGCATCCTGGGCTGAGCTGCGTCACGATACGATCCCTTATGCAAAGCAGGGGGATACAATGATAGAAGAACCCCAAGTACAAGAACAACCGGTCCTTGGCTACGTCGAGCCTGTCCCGGAATTCTATAACCGATTACTTTCCCTCACTCGTATGATTACACAGGGGCTTGATGAGATAGCAGCCTTAGACGATGCTTCGAAAGATCGATTGCTCTGTCTGGAGAACATACTGGTCCGATTGATAACACTTGCTGAGAAGGAACTGAGGAATGAGGAATTGACACAAGCGGATTATGAGTTTATCAAAGGCTTCGATACATCGTTGAACAGACTCTTCAATGGTGTGGATGAGAAGGCAAAGAGGACAACGCTCATCACGGACGTTTATACAAATGACGAGACTGGACGTGTCCTGGAAGAGGGGTGCGGGTTTGTCAGACTCATGGTAGCGGCCTATAAGGTCCCTGATGGAAGGATCCTTATCGGTACCGGTCCCGTGATGTCCTATTATGAATTCACACAGCCAATGAACAATCGACTTACCGATAGTGGATGGAGAAATAAATTATATTTCAATCCCCTTGAAGCACCCGAGTGGACCTCGAGTTTTAGTGTCGTCGACGACATTGACCCTGATAGTATCCCTCATATTCGCGGCAGTTGGATCGGCTCCTGGACGGCTTGTGAAATCGCTCCTGATGATGATGTACTCATAACGGATTCAGGGGATATATCGCTGAACATTACAAAACAGATCTCGACTGGAGGAAAATTGGAGGGAGAAGTGACGATAACGGGTTGGAACGTACCTGAATATCCCTCCTGGACAGGTGAAAACGATGAAGTATGGCTCAGTGGTTGGATCGACAGATATTCCAGATTGCTTTATCTGCATTATGTCAATTTTACCGGTCCTGAACTCCTGAATGATTTATCAAACCTGATTTGTGACTATACCTGGAATTTTGCCAATTTAAAGATATATAAGAACAGTATAAGAGGACGCTTCAGTATAATGGGAACGGGGAATTATGATAAAAGTGGCATATTTATCCTGCGACGGGGGATGCCCCAATAATCAGCGGCCATCTCATTCAGGGTGTGCCCGTTTCTTTAAATCCTTCAATACGCCTTCAAATGCCTCTAAAAAGCCCCTTTCATCGGAGGTATCATCGAATTTCATGAGCCAATCTCGTATGTACTGCGTATCGATGTTCGGGTTTTTGAGGATAATGGAAGTCACATCCTCCATATCCCGGGGTCTTCCGGCAAAGATCTTATGAATGATCACATCTTCAGGGGAGGCAAAACTGACCTCCACTCCCAAGATAGTGATCTTGTTTGACCGTTCTATGGCGCATGCCGCATAGGCTCTTGCCTATTCTTGAAAGGATTTCTTCGAACATGAATTGAGGACCTTTGCAATCTTGATATCCACATCGATCCCTTCCAACGGTTCCTTGGGTGGCAATACGCCAAGATGTATCCCCTCATTCCACATGGATGTAAAAATCTTGAGGGCGTGCTGAAAGGAAAGTCTTCCTTCTTCCTTGACGAAGGCATATTCGATCTTTTTTACCAAATCGGGATTCTTTATCATTTTTTAAAGCGATACATATTACTGTAATGCACCAAAAGGCCTTTCAGCAGGATATCCATCCGTGTCTTTTATGCGTACTGTAGGTTCATCCACACAATGAGCAGTAACTCTTTCATTGTGTTATAGAAAATTCTATATTATATTCTCATTTTATACAATCCCAATACTGTTCAGGTGATGGAACCTGCCCTCGCCACAATGAACCTTACAAAGGCAAGGAAAACTGTCGATAGATGAGGTATGGAAGAAACACACCCATCGCATAATCCTATCTCCACCGATAAAAAAGGCTATCCTTTCATAAGGGTCAGGCGGACACTGTCTTCCGCCCTCCGCACGATCATCCCTGTCTTGAGCATCATCCTTTTCATTGCCGCACTCTGGGTTTTGCATGAGAAACTTGCAGGGTATCACTATGACGAAATCATGATTATAATAAAGGGGCTCCCGGCCCTTCGCATCGTTTTTGCATTCTGCCTGATGATCGCGAGCTACCTGCTCCTCACCGGATATGACAGCCTTTCGCTTTACTATATCAGGCACCCCATTGCCTATGCCAGGATCGCCCTGACCTCGTTTATCAGCTACGCCTTCAGCCACAACATCGGCCTGCCCATGCTCAGCGGCGGGACCGTGCGCTACCGCCTCTATTCAGGCTGGGGGCTCTCGGCGATCGAGATCGGCAAGGTGATCATCTTCAACGGCCTGACCTTCTTCCTCGGGTTCATAACGGTCAGCGGTGCCATGTTCCTGATCAAGCCCATAGCGATTCCCTCCGTCCTCCATCTGCCCCTTTTTACCTCCATCCGCCCCCTCGGGATCGTCTTCCTGGGGACGGCGGCGGCGTATCTGCTGGCGTGCGGGGTGAACAGGGGGCCGTTCACCATCGGAAGGCGTGTTCTCACCCTCCCGTCACCGGGCACATCCCTCATACAGATAGCCCTTTCCTCCCTTGACTGGATGGCATGCGGCGGGATTCTCTACATCCTTCTCCCCTCCCACCCTGCCCTGTCGTTCCCGAAATTTCTCTCCATATTCATGCTCGCTCAATTCTCAGGCATTGTAAGCCAGATCCCCGGCGGACTCGGGGTCTTCGAGGCCATCATCCTCCTGCTCCTTTCCGGGACCTTCCCTGCATCCGTCATCCTCGGAACATTGCTGGTATACCGGGGGATCTACTACCTTTTTCCCCTGGGAGTGGCCACCATGCTGCTCGGGACCTACGAACTCCTCGTGCAAAAACAGCGCGTCACGCGGTTCGCCCGCTTCTTCGGCCACTGGATTCCGCAGATCGTGCCGCACATCCTCGCATTGGGCACCTTTCTCAGCGGCGTGGTCCTCCTCTTCTCCGGGGCAACGCCTGCGGCTGCACATCGCCTGCTCGTGCTCAGCCGTTTCCTCCCCCTGCCGGTCCTGGAGATCTCCCATTTCCTCGGAAGCCTTGCAGGGGTCGGATTGATCCTGCTTGCCGTAAGCCTGGAGAGAAGGATCGATGCCGCATATCTGCTCACCGCAATCCTCCTGGCAGCAGGGATCGTATTATCAATGCTCAAGGGATTTGACTACGAGGTGGCGATTATCCTGGCGGTCATGCTCGTGGCGATCCTTCCCTGCCGTCGCTATTTCTATCGCAGGGCATCCCTTATAAGCGAGCGTTTCACCCCGGGCTGGATCGCCGCAATATCCATGGCCCTGGCGAGTGCGGCCTGGCTTGGCTTTTTCTCTGTCAGGCATATTGAATATTCCGGACAGGTATGGTGGCAGTTTGCCCTCAATGCCGATATACCGCGAATCCTCAGGACAACGGTGGGGGCCATCGGCGCCTCGCTCTTCTTCGCGCTCTTCAAGCTGTTGAGCCCGGCAGTTCCTGATAAACCCGCCCACCCCACCCCGGCGGACCTGGACCGGGTCAGGGCCGTCGTTAAAAACTCCCCGAAGCCTGCGGCAAACCTTGCGCTTCTCGGCGACAAGACCTTTTTGTTCAGCCAGAGCGGGAAGGCCTTTGTCATGTACGGCATCGAGGGAAGGAGCTGGATCGCCCTGGGGGATCCAGTCGGCCCCACGAGAGAAAGGGCGGACCTTGCCTGGGAATTTTACGAGATGTGTGAACGGTATGGGGGATGGACCGTATTCTACCAGGTCAATGACGGGAGTCTCCCCCTCTATCTCGACCTTGGGCTTGACCCGATCAAGATCGGGGAGGAGGCCCGCGTTCCCCTGGCGAGCTTCTCACTTGAAGGGAGCGCCCGCGGGTGGCTTCGTGACATCCATCATACCTTTGACAAGGAGGGATACACCTTCGGGATCATCCCGCAGCAAGGGATACCTCCCCTGCTCCCCTCGATGAAGGGCATATCCGACCTCTGGCTGAAAGGGAAGAACGCCAGGGAAAGGGGATTCTCCCTCGGGTTTTTCAACCCGGAATACCTGAAGGAATGCACCGCGGGGATCGTCCGGAAAGGGGGGGACATCGTCGCCTTTGCCACGATATGGCCGGGGGCCGGCATGGAGGAATGTTCCGTTGATCTCATGCGCCATGCCCCTGATGCACCACCTGGGATAATGGATTACCTTCTCACCGGGATCATGCTCTGGGGGAAACAGGAGGGATACCGCTGGTTCAACCTTGGCATTGCGCCCCTCCCGGGATTTGAAGACAAGGGGATTGCCCCCTTCCGGCACCGGGTCGGGGCCTTCCTTTTTCGCCATGGAGGGCGATTCTCCGATCTCCAGGGGTTGCGGCACAACAAGGAGAGGTTTAATCCGGTGTGGGAGCCACGATACCTCGCCTGCCCCGGAGGGGCTGCGCTGCCCAGGATCCTGGCCAATATTGCATCCCTGGTCTCCAGGGGTCTCAAAGGGGCTGCTGCCGGGTAGGGGATATAACGGCCCGGCCTGATCGAAAATCATGACCCGTCTTTATCCCTGACCGGAGACAGGGACAGTACCGGGGAACAAAATTGACTCAACCTTGTGTCTTGAATTATAATCTTTCATTGGAAAGCCCGAATTATTTATAACCCTAAATATTTCCTTCAGATTACCGTATCTTCACAAAAAGCGAGGGTTGATTCATTCAATAGAAAGCGCCGTGTATCATGATCACACCCGGCCAAAAAAAGATTGTTGTACAAACCCTCCTCAAAAGGCATCCGGATCTTATGGCAATCTATCATTTCGGTTCCTCTGCAAAAGGGAAAATGAATCGAGAGAGCGATATAGATCTTGCCGTGCTTGCTAAAAGGCATCTGGACACCTTCACCACCTGGACGTTGGGACAGCACCTTTCAGCATTACTCCGTTATGAAGTGGATTTGATTGATCTATTGAAGACATCAACCGTTATGAGAATGCAGGTCGTATCGAAGGGGCGGTGTCTGTATGAAGGCGACACAATGAAAAGGGAACTCTTTGAGGATTATGTCTATAGTGCCTATGCCCGGTTAAATGAGGAGCGAAGGGGGATCATTGAAGACGTTCGCAATCGAGGAAAGGTATATGGATGACGAGGACCCGGTGGAATGCTGACGTATAGAGATCATGTAATAAAGGTAATGTGTCTCTCATGTGCCACCCTTATCATTTCGCTTTCGTTTATTACCTCCATCTTTGCCAATGGGGTCTTACGGGATTGCATGGGGCCTGTTTCCTCCGGTCGCGGGGCAACAAACATCGCGAATACGGACGATGGCACATTGATCCACGACAATCCTGCTGCCATAGCCCGGGTGGAGGGCGGAAGGATCGAGGGGGCCTTGAATTTCTTAACATTACCTTCACATTATGAGGACAGGGATGACAGCAAACGGGGAAAGGATACCCTGTTTCTCATGCCGACACTTGCCTATATTCAAGAAATTGATGGATATCATATAGGTGTGGGCGTAGGGACCTATATCACAGCCGGTTTTTCCGTGGAATATCGCCTGATGGATCCGAACCGCGTGGAGAACAAATACCTTTCCGATGGCTCGCTCAAAAAGATATTGATTGGGGCCGGGTGGAACGTGACGGACAGACTGGCCGTGGGGATGGGGATCGGGCCGGCCTATTCGAAGGTACAACTGGAACTGCCGTATACCTTTCAAACCGGGCCTCTCTGGGGGACACAATCCCTTGTCAGCATGGAAGGGGATGACTGGTCCGTTGCGTGGAATATCGGGGTTCAATATGCGGTTTCCTCACGCACCACGGTCGGCATGGCATACGTCAACCAGGAACGTTTTGACATTCAGGGAGACATGGATGTCATGGTGCCGAGCGCTGGTTCCGCCCATTACAAGGTCCGTTCGGATTTCCGGTGGCCCCAGACCCTGGGGGCGGGGATCACGCATAGATTAAAGGCGGGGCATAGAATATCCCTTGACATGTTATGGACGGATTGGTCCTCCGCATTCAATGAATTGACCTTCAAGCTCTCCGAGGGAACAGGCACCATTATCGATAGCCAGCCGGAAGTAAGCTCGACACAGGACACCTTCCCCTTGCATTGGAAGGACATCTATGCATTCCGGCTCGGCTACGAACATCTCCTGAGTCCCCGGCAAACATTGCGGTTCGGGTATAACTACAATGAAAACCCGGTACGGTCCCCGACACTCACCCCGCTGATCCCCGGAATCTTTCAGCATTCCGTATCATTCGGCTACGGCCACACATGGGGACAATGGGCACTGAATACGGCGTACTACTATTCCTTCAAGAGCAGGGAATCGGTGGGAACGAGTCAAATCCTGGGAGGGGATTTCGACCATAGCAGTGTTGAAATAAGCGGCCATTCTTTCATCCTGGGATTTCAGTACGTGTTTTGATGCCATGCTCCGAATGGTGATCCTGTTAATCAGGATTCGAGATGTTCAGGCACCTGTCGCACGCATCCCCGATCCTGTCCCCGTCCATATCCTGTTGATCGGGATTAGCAACATCGGGGCAGTTATCCGTGTCCGGATGAATGCCGTCTCCATCCGGGTCTGAAATGCAATGCATGGTAAAATCAGCGTATCCAATGGCACCCCTGGCATCGGAACACCAGATGAGGACGTCATAGTCGCCCTCGAATAACGGCTTCCAACTGATCAGACCATTAAATGGTGTATCCCTCATGTACTCGTAACAGGGACCATATCGATAGGACGGCGTTGGATCTTGTCTGAAGAATAAAGGCCCGCATCCTTGCACCTTCTTTCGTGAATTGGCATGAATGGTTTTGTTTTTTCTGTGCAAACCCGGCTACCTTAGTGTGTTACCTCCACGTCGAAGGATGCGCTGGCATATCCTCCACTGCAATCATAAAAGAAGACCTCCACCTGATAGGAGGCCGAGGATGCCTTGCTTGTGTGTCGCCACATGAAGTAACCATCAGGTGTGCTTTCAATGGTGCCTATGGTGCAGACGGCATGCAACTCATCCCCGTCCGGGTCTTCTACACAAAAAAGGAGCGCGTATTCTTCGTAACTCCCGATAGTAACATCTTTGGGATAGTCGGTAAGCACTATTGGGGGATGATTCCATGTATGCCCCGGATAGCCCCAGGAGGCCTGGCGAAAGGCAAAAAATTCGTACGAAACGCTCCCCCCGAAACCATCATCACCGGTAAGAATCATAGTGGATATATATTCTGACTCTGCCGACTCCAGCTCCCCTGTGAACCAGATGGCTACGTACGGCTCATTAAATTGCATTATCGGACCGGGAAGGATCTGCAACCAATCATCGGAGGCAGGGGCGATGATCCTTTCAATGGACCAAACGATCTCATCCATATCCTTCCTGAAGTCCAGTGAAATCGGCTTCCCCGGCATATGATCGGTTGTCGGATTCTCAGCCAAGGAGAAGATAAAGCAGTCGGGATCAATATACTTGATTATATATGCAGTAACCTCGGAAGATCCATCATGATAAACAAATTTGGGAAGGTCCGAATTCAACACCGGCGGATGATTATCAACGGGCCCTTCCCTGATAATAAAGGGAACAAAGATTTCATCCGAGTCCTTCGGATTGGATACCCGAAGGGTGATGTTAAGGTTCTTGATCGTAGGAAATGCTTGTTGCGAACCGCCGGCTTGGCTGGACCGAGGCCTATAGTCAAGGGCAACAATATTCGGCCAAACCGTAGCACCAATGTTTCTTAGCGCGGCCTCGAGCATCCTGACCCGATCGGTTGGGAAATAGACGGTGTCGAGGTTCAGGACAGCGTCCACGACAACGGAGTCAGCCGGAAGATAGGTGGGCATTCCGTCATCAAAATCCACGGGAAGCGGCTGCAGATGGAAGTCTTGCATGTCGTTGGGATCCTCTCCGTTGATGGTCATGTCCCAGTCAAGGGTGCCCTGCTCGAGGAGGAATCGGGCAAGGGGACCAGGGCCATTTGGGGTCATCCTCAGATTGGGATCGGCAAAGATCGGCAGGCTTATATCAACCGTGAATTCCTCTTTCCCGAAAAGGGCTGCCATATTCGGATCGTTTCGCCCGAACAGGGCGGGGTCAGCTCCCAGGTCTATCCAGTATTTCACGACCGGATCGCTCACGTTTTGGTTTTGAATACGGATGAAGCTGTCAGGATCGGCCATTAAATCGAAGATGGAGGGAAATGTACCATCATATCCATACCTGGAGGAGGCATCCGTGTTATTCACCGAATAATCGGCTATGAACAGATAGCGATAGGGTGCATCGGCCTGGGCATAAAGGGCGCCCATATGGAATATCTCGAGATCTTCAAACAGGTGATAGCCCGGCATTGGTTTGGGCTTTTGATCATTACCGTTACCGGGGATTCTCGATTGGGATCTCCAAGGGTAGAGATAGCCAAGAGGGAGCAGGCCGAAATATGAAGAAACACCCGTATAACCAAGGCCGCCTAAAGGTGTATACGCCCCCGGATAAGAAGAAGCCGACTGATTCGATAGTTGAAAGGATTGCTGAAAAGGGGATTGCAGGACACTTGAATATGGTGCATTTGAATATACATACCGGTTGTAATAATTGGTTGTATTGAGCAGGGCATCTTTTTCCCTGTACGTGGATATCCCTATACCCGGTATTGTGGCGAATTGATTGAGGAATGAAGAAGAGCTGCCGTAAGGTATGGAATTATTATAGGCATGCCTGTAATAATACCCGTAGCTTTGCGATGATATATCCACTTGCATCGTTAAAGGATTGTATGCGTATGGAAATTGCACAAACTGGTTTGCCAGTGAAGGATTGTTCATAACATTCATTGGCGTGACACTGACTTGAGCCATGACTATTGAAACCACAATGCACATAGATAGAGTGAGAGCAAAAAACAGCATCGCCAACAGTCTCAATTTAATGAACATATCACAAACCTCCAATCAAAAATATGTCATTCCCCAATTACTATAATAATAACTTACCCTATATATATATTATAAAATATAGCCTGAATGAAATTTTTGTCAATGGGAAACTATGCTGGGTGGTATTGGGCGCTATCCTATCCGTTATCATGCAGAGGGTATTTATTCAGGTACCGTGCAAAACGCCCTAATAATCCCATTTCCAGTTGATGCCGATCCCTCCCTGGGAATCCGAGCCCGTTTCGCTCTCCACGGTGATGCTCGGGGTAAGCTCCACCTCGACCGAAAAGGTGCTGCTCTCCGTTCCGATCCCCTCCACCATCTCCACATACACCCCTTCAGAGAGGTACTTGCCGATGCTGACCGAGGTAATCCCCTCCTCTGACTGCTCGATGACCAACTGGTCCACCCCGATGAACCGGCGGGTGCGCCCCATAAGGTCAAGGACCCCACCCCGGCCGGAGAGCGCCCCTGCAGCCTGGGCGAGCCTGAGTGCCTGCAGCGGGGTCATCTCGGCAACGCTTCTGCCGAAAAGCACACGGGCCAGGACTTCATCGGAGGGGAGCACCGGTTCCGATTCGAGGCTCAGGCTGAGGGTGCTGGGGGAACCGGAAATCCTCAGACGGGCCTCCAGGTCACTGCGTTGGTACTCGGCTATGACATCGAGCCTCGGATCCGGGGGGACGCTGCCGTCGAAATGGATGCCCCCCCTGGCGAGGCTGAATCGTGTGCCGAACAGATCGAAATTCCCCCGCATGCTGGAAAGGTCTCCCGTAATAACGGGACTGCCGGTGGTGCCCCCCACGTGCAGCCTTCCCCTCCATTCGGAATCGAGCCCCCGGCCCCGGACAAACACACGCCCGGGAATATCAACGGCGAGATCGAGACCAAGGCCATTCACCTGAGTGGCCGGCGGTGGCGATGCAAGCCGATCTTCCTGCCCCGGACGGTTGATTTCCATCACCTCAAGGTCCGTTACCTCCGGCGGCAGGCGGTCCGGAATGCGCAGCTCAGCCGGGCCCACCCTGATACTTCCCGCAAGGCGCATATCCTCGGGAGAGCCGGAAAGGATCAATTTCCCGTTGGTTATGGCCTGCATGTCGGCGCGTGAAAGCATGGCAAGGTCGTTGAGCGTCATTTCCACCCAGAGGTCCAGTTCCTTCGCCGAGGTCATAAGGAGACGTCCCCGGCCGGAAAGGGTGCCCTTTTCCCCGTCCGTTGCCCGCGCCTCCTGCAGTGTCAGCTTCCGGCCGTCCCCGGTTACAACCAGGGTGATATCCTTGAGCAGGGTCCCAGTGGAGAGGTTTTCGTACATCCCCCCGGACATTTCAGCCCGACCCGCCACCTGTGGGGCATCCACCGTGCCGTCCAGGGTGAGTGCGATATCCACCGTGCCTTCCACGTTCTGCCCTTCCAGATGGAGAAGGGCAACGAGCGGGGCAAGGTCGGCCTCTGCGGCAAGGTGACCGTGGATTTCCCCCCGGGGCGGCAGATGAAAGGCAAAGGGTGAGAGGGAGAGGGTCATCGGCGCACGGAGGTCCGCCCTGATCGGCTTGTCAAAAGGCCCTGCAACTGACCCGTTTGCGTGGAAGATCCCGTCATCCAAAGCCCCCTGCACAGTCATGCTCACCGGATTCTTTCTCGACTCCGCCACCCGATGCATACTTGCCTTGTCGATAGTAAGACCCACGGAAGCCCTTGGATTCTCCGGGCTTCCCGTGATATGGAGATGCCCTTCAGCGGTGCCGGACAGGTCCGGGTATCCGACCAACCCAAGCATCTCCAGGGATATCCCGCCAAGGCGGACGTCAATGGAAAGGGACCCGGGGGCATAGATGCCTGTGCCCTGAACGGTCCCCCCGGCCACATGGAGGGTAACCCCCTCCACCGCAAGGCGGTCAGGGCTCCGGCTGAAGCGGAGCGGCCGTCCGAGGCGAAAGGGGATACCGGCATACGATCCCTCAGCCAGCGCAACCCGCACCCGGACCTCCCCCGGACTGCGGGTAACTTTTCCTTCAGTGGAAACGACAAAGACCTCCCCATACGTTCCCCGCGCATTGCCTGAGAACGCGGCATGGGCAGCGTCGCCCTCAAGCCGGGCCGAGATCTCCGAAACAATGAGTCCTCCCCGCTGCACCCCCTGGGCATCGATGCGTAGGGATCCCTGGGGGGAGCCAAAGGTATCCGTGACGAGGGCATACGCCTGCACCCAGCTCGCCATGCCTAAGGGTGTACTGATGGATTTTCCCGTGCAGTCAAGCTTCACTGTTTGACCGGTTTCCTCCTGGATGAACCGGGCGATCAATTCCCCGCTTCCTTCAATATCCACCTTGAGAAAGGGACTGATCGAAGAGAGATCCCGGAAGTTCGCTGTCAATGTCCCTTCCATCCCACGTCCTTTAAAATCGATGGAGATCTCCCCGCCAGCATCCATCCCCGGCGCGGTAAGGGTGAGCGCAGCAAGAATAAGACGGTGGGCATCCAGGGAAAAATCCGCGTCCAGGCTGAAATCCCCCGCGCCGGGGTGAAGGTCGAGCCGGACATGGCCCTGCGGCCCGGAGGCCAACCTTTGGGCCCGGACCTGCGCACCCCAATCATCCACCCGAATACCTTCCATGGAGAAATCCCGCACCCGCGCCCTGGCCTCCACCCCCGGCTCCGTGAGGGGGCCCGAGAGTACGATATCGAGAACGGCGTTCCCGGCAAGCGGGCGCCCAAGGCTCGGTGAAAAGGCTTCAAGATGGGGAATATGAAGCGTGCATGCTGCCTGAAGGTTGCCGTCCGCAAGGTCGAGGGATGCATCGCCGGTCAATTCCGCTCCATCCGTGCGGATGTCCAGATCGGAAACGAAGAGCCACCTTCCCTGATCGAGCCTCACCTTTCCTTTGTATTGCCACACCTCACCTGTAATGTCATAGAGGACCGTGGGCAATGGGGCGAGGCCGCGGATCGTACCATCCATGGTTGCCACCAGGTAACGATCCGGCAGGCTCCCCTCCAGGCCGGCGCGCAGCGTGATCCCCCCTGAAAGTACCCTTCCCGACAATGCCGATAACCGTCTCATGTCCCCGACTTCGGCCTCCGCATTCCCCGTGATGCGCAATCCTTCAGGATCCACCGTGCCGGAGTATGCGAGGGAAATACCGGCAGCGGAGAGGCCGAGCCGCTGAATGGTTATCGCCTCTCCACGGGGGATTGTTGCGATGAGGTTCCATTGCAGCAGGTCAAACGGCATGCTGTCCACGCCGGGATGCCTGAAATCCTCCACCATGCCATCACCTGTGATGCGTATCCCCGGAAATTCCGGGCGCAGGGGACCGAGGAGGTCGATGCGAAACGTGCCCGCCGCCTTCGAGGCGCCCATGCCTGAGAATCCCGCCTCAAAAAGCTGCAGGGAGAAGTCCGCCCCGGGTTCATTTAGAGGGCCGGATATGGACCCCTGAACGGAGAGTCGACCGTCGATATGACGGCCGGCAAGGGTATTCAAGCGGGTGAGATCATGGAGCACCCCGTTGAACCGGACATCGAGCATTGATGAGTGCGAATCAAGACTTCCGCTCAGGTCCACTGCTGCGTCCCTGGTCTTCAGGTGCGCCCGATGCAGCGTAACCACACCCCTCTTTCCATACCCGGCGTCTATGGAAAAATCGAGGGTCTCGCCCATGACTGTTCGCACAAAGGACCTGATGCTGCCTTCACCGGTCAGCCGCGCCTCCTCCCCTGCCCTCAATCCGATGTCCGCCTCGACCCTCCCCAGTTCTTCAGCCTTTGCCGTGAGACGGCCGGTCCAGGAATCGACAGGGCCCTCGCCTTGAAGCTCCACCGTTATCGGCCCCTTCCGGCCGAGGCCGAGGATACCGGCAAGCATCCCTCCCTGATCCTCCATGATGTGCGCGCCGAGGGAAAGCATGCGAGGGGTTCCCGCAAGACGCGAGACAAGGGTGATCTCCGTCCGGGGATCGTCAAGCAGCTCGATGCGCAGGGAGCTATCTACCGCCCTGTCCTGATCCGAAACCTCCATGCCTCCTTCAAGCCTGAAGACAACCTTGCGGCCCACAACGGGCTCCCCCAGCTCACACCTGCCGAGGGCTACCTTTTCCGCAATGAATGGCGGCACCCGGGGGGGCCAGGGGACCGTCCGCTCTTCCTTCTGTTTTTTTTGTTCCGGGCGTTCAGGGATTCGATCCAGCCTCAGCAAAGCAGCGCTGCATTCGTTCACGCGGATGTGTCCCCGCAGGAGCGCGGCAAAGGACCAGCGAAGTGCAATGGCCTCCGCCCTCAGCCATTCCCCCTCACTATCCCGGATGGTGAGGTGTTTCAGGCGAATATCGAAGGGTATCAGGCCCTCGATCTCCCCGATGTCCCACCGCAGGCCGGTGCCTGCGCTCAGCATCGAGGAAACCAGGGAGGCCAGTTTCCTCCGTCCGAAACCGGTCTGGAGAAGACCGAAGAGGATGACGGCGAGGAGCGCGAATATGGCTGCAGCAGCGGCAATCCCTGCAATCCACCTTGTGATTCTCTTGTGCCGTGTCATGGCATCAAAACGCCTGTCCAAGGCTGATATACATGTGGAACCGTCGATCGACCCCTTCCCGCCGGTTCAGCGGAACACCCACATCAAGGCGCAGGGGACCGACCGGGGTATAGTAGCGCACCCCCACCCCGGTTCCCCACCGCAGGTCCTCTTCGAAATGTGGAATGGTTGCGCTGAAGGCGCTCCCCCCGTCGAGAAAGGTCACCAAACCCACGGTGTCCGTCACCTTCACGCGGATCTCCGCGGAGATCTCGATGAGCGACCTTCCGCCTATGGGTTCGCCGTAAGCAAGGGGCCCTACCGACTGGAAGGTATACCCCCGTATGGACCCCCCGCCTCCCGCATAGAACCGGATATCGGCAGGGATGGCCTCTCGTCCGGCCCCGTCGATGGCGCCGAATGCCATCCGGCCGGCAAAAACCGTCATGGGGTGCCTGGCAATGGCGGCATACCGGCTGTACCTGAGATCCCCCTTCACAAAACCCAGATCCGCGCCATAGACATCGTAATAGGGCGCCACCTGAAAGGTCAGGCGACCTCCCCTGGCCGGATCGAGGATGTCATCACTGGTGTCCCAGTCAAGATACACAGGGAGGTACACCAGGTTGAAGCCCTCCTTCCGGTCGAATTGGATGACCTGCGAGGTCCTGACGGCTGCACCTCCCCCCACCTTCAATCCCCGGGAAAATTTTCGCTCCACCAGTGCCTCGCCCCTCACAGTGCGGCTGGTATACGCATCGGGGTATTCCTCGGCAATTCCCCCTTTCAGGATGAGGGTCCAATCGGGGTGGAAGAATGCCGGTTTTCGAAATGTCCCCTCCCCCGAATGATCGATCTCGGTTACCTTCGCCCCCAGGCTCAAACGCTCCCCGCGCCCGAAGAGATTCCGGTGCTCCCAGGACAGTCCCGCCCCAGCCCCTTCATCCGTGGTATATCTCAGCCCTGCCTTGATAGTGCGATGTTTCCGTTCCTTCACGGTGACCGCCACCGGCAGCCGCCCCTCCTCGGTGAGCGTCTCCCCTGCCCTCACGTTCACCACTGCAAACAGGCCGGTTTCGACGAGCCGGTTCTGCAGCCTGGTCACAAGGACTTCATTGTAGCGGTCACCCTCCCGCCATGGAACCCTCCCCCGCACAAAGGTCTCATCGACCGAATACAGTCCCTCGATCCGTGTCGGGCCGAACCACGCCACCGGCCCGGGATCAACCAGGAAACGCACCGAGACACTCTGTGTTGCATGGTCCGCCACCACCTCCCGCCGGAAAACGGCGGCAAAGGGATATCCCTGGCCCTTGAGGCGGCGGACGAGGGATTTCTGGGCATCCAGGATGGCCTTGCTCTGCGCCCTTTCCCCCAAGACCAGGCCGATCTCGCGGGGCCCGGGAAGTGTTCGATCGAAGGGCGCGCCTTCGTCGCTTAGCCGAATGTCCACCGATTCGAGGAGAAAGGGAGGGCCGGGGGTGATGCGAAAGATGACCGCTGCCGGTTCGGCGCCGGCATCCACCTCCACGGACACGCCGCCGCCGAAGTAGCCCTGGGATTTGAGCGCCTTCACAAGGCCGGGGATGTCTCGCTCCGCCCTCTTTCTCAGGAGATTCAGCGAAGCGGCAGGGACCTCCCGCCGGGCAACAGTAGAGGAAATCCCCTCCAGGAGACTGCGCAGGCCCCTGTCGCGCACCCCCTCTATTTTTACCTGGTAGGCAATGCCCGGCTCCGCATAAACGATTTGCAAGGGAAAAAGGCTCGGCGCCACAAGCATGATGCACATAGACAGGATATACAGAGGGATGATGCGGGACGGGAAGCGGGATTGTCCGAAGATCACCTCTCCCATTTTGGACTACCCTCCCCAGAAAACAACATTACGGGGACATGTCCTCCGGATAACCGGCATTGAATGAAAACGACGCCACCTTGTCGTTCGTGTCGAAACGGAGCACGAGGTCGCGGGTCCTTGACGCTCCCTGCGGTAGCCAATAGGGGCGGAGAATGCCGTGTTCAGTGGAGGAAAACAATCCCCGGAAAACATTCCGGGCAACCCTATTTTGCCGCCTTTCCCTGGTTTGCGACGAGCTGAGCCGCCAGCCTGACCTGCTCCTCATCGGCAAGGTAGTAATGTCGTGCGGGGCTCAGGTCATCATTCAATTCGTACACCAGGGGTATCCCGGTGGGGATGTTCAGGCCAACGATCTCCTCGTCGGATACATCGTCGAGGTATTTGACAAGGGCGCGCAGGCTGTTCCCATGGGCGGCGATGAGGACCCTCTTCCCCGATTGCAGGGAGGGAGCGATCACCTCGTGCCAGTAGGGCAGAAACCGTCTCACCGTGTCCTTCAGGCTCTCCGATCTGGGCAGGTCCTTTGTATCCACGCCCCCATAGCGGGGATCACGTCCGGGAAACCGCTCATCCGTCTCTTCAAGGGCCGGGGGTGGAACATCATAGCTCCTGCGCCATACCTGCACCTGACGCTCTCCGTATTGTTCCGCCATCTCCGCCTTGTTGAGCCCCTGGAGCGCGCCGTAGTGCCGCTCGTTCAATCTCCAGGACCGATGGACGGGGATCCACATGAGGTCCATCTCGTCCATGACGATCCACAACGTTCGAATGGCCCGCTTCAGCACCGAGGTGTAGGCAACGTCAAAGATGAACCCTTTCTCCCTGAGGGAGGATCCAGCCTGGTGCGCCTCCGCCACCCCCTTTTCCGAGAGATCCACATCGGTCCATCCGGTGAAACGATTCTCCTTGTTCCACGTACTTTCACCATGTCTCAAGAGCACACACTGTTTCATGATCCCTTCCCGCTCCTTTTATAAACGTGTCCGAGCCTCCGCTCAAAACAAAGTGGATATCCTCTCACCATCTCCCCGCAGGGGGCACTCACGAGAGGTATCGATAGATGAACGATATCGTCCGTATGCACCCGAATAGACCCCGGCCTTTATTGCCCTTTGGCTCACCGATCCTTTGACAAACAAGACGGGCATCTGCTATAGTTTGTTGTTACTATATCAGCCTTTCATTGTATATTCCATCCTGGTCAGGTGCAGGAATGTCAATAGTTACATCAGACGGATAGGCACATCTGCATGCGTAAAGGGTTATCGCTCAGATTTTTCCTATTTGCCTCGCTCCTCATCAGTGTGAGCATCATCGGCGCCGTGCTCTTTTTCACCGTAGGGCAGAAGACATGGGAAGCCCTTAAAGAGATTCAGTTCCGGTACATCTTCCTTTCATTCATCCTGGGTCTCCTGGCCAACTGCTTCGACACCATGAGGATACAGACCCTCTCCCAGGCATTCGGCTTCCACCTGCCCTTCTGGGGGGGATTGAAGGCGATACTCGCTTACAATTTCATGGCCAACATCACGCCCTCGGCAATGGGAGGAGAACCTGTCCTCATTTACCTGCTCATCGAGAAAACGGGCATGGACACCCACAAGGCAACCGCGGTCGCGATCGTGCGCGGGATATTCCTCATCCTCATCATTGCCATTGCAGGGCCCGTCGTTCTCCTCTTCCACCGCGAATATCTCAAGACATCCCTGATGAAATCCCTCTTCGATTACATGGCCATTCTCTTCCTGGTGATTGTCGGGGTGATCATCTATGGCTTCCTGAACCTGGACAAACTCCACGCCATGCTCGAAAAGGTGATTGGTTTTCTTTTCAGATACCGGATATTCCAAAGGCACCCCAGCCCTGCGGTGTGGATACGGCATATATACTGGTGGATGGAGGAATTTATCTCATCCTTCAAATATCTGTTTCAACAAAAAAAAGCGAGCATTGTGTGCACGGGTGGATTCACGGTCCTCTCCATGCTTGCGAATTACTCGGTTGCGTATGTCCTTCTCAAGGGGCTCTCCTATGATATCCATTTCCTCAAGGTCCTGGCCATTCAGATAGTCCTCTATTTCCTTCTCTATTTGACCCCGACCCCGGGCGGCAGCGGGTTTGCGGAGGGGGGATTCTACGTGCTCTTTTATCCCTTCGTGCCCAATCACCTCCTGGGTATCCTTTTGATCCTCTGGAGGTTCTTCATCGCCTATCTGTGGGTGCTCGCCGGATGGGTGGTGATCATGAGAGGGCTCGGCATCAAGGGGCTCGAGGAGATTAAAGAAAAGATCACCCTGGCCTGAGAGGGGCACGTCATTGGTATTCCATGAATGAGTATTCTATTCGATATATATATATACAAGCGGACACGTGCGCATCGTGCCCGCTTGCATCCGAATATATTCTATTCTATTAATCGCCTTCCTCACCTGAGGAGACTTTCGCGTAAAAGCGCCATCCGCTGCATTCTCATATACCATGCAGGCATCGCTTCTCCCGTGCAATCACTATGGCAATGCATGTGTATTTCCTGTATCCCTGAAGGCACATGACCTGGAGAGAACATGATCGGAAAAAGAATATCCGGAAACAATATGTGAGTCGAACGAGCTCGGTCATTATATCAAAGGTCCCAAGATGTTTTCACTTTTGAGGCATACCGAACCAGCCACGTACCTTAAACATAGAGCTATTTTTGAATAGCCCCGGAAACGAGAACCCATAAATTCAGATTTTCATAGCTTCCCTTATAGAGCAATCTTGCTGGATGAAAGCCCCTGCATTTTTCCATATCATCCTTCATGCAGGGGCTTTCGATCGATCCGCCGGTTTTTGCCTATGCAGCGATGCCATCATCTCCTTTCTCAGGCAATATTGTTATAGCGCACATGGGATCGGCTTGTCATAGCCCTCTAAAAAAGGCGCTGGGGGATAAATCCGGTTGAATGGGCATTTCGCACGTAGTCCGGCTCCCTTAGTATGGTTTCATATCCGGAGATTGCTGTCGCTGGATTGATCAGGGAGGTGTTCGCCGCCATCATATAATTGAGGAAATTACCTGAAATGGCATTAAAATATCCCGGAGATAACTGGCTCCCGAGGGACAGAGGGGAAAACAATCCACTATTTGAATATACCGGGCTGCCGCGAAACACGCCGGGATAGTTAAAGGGACTTGCTAACGGATTGGCATAGCCGCCATAACCACTATAGAGACCGCCGTAAAGACCCCCCAATAGTCCATATCCGAAAAACAGGCTTGCGGGGTCGAACAAATTACCGATGTATTCGCTAACATACTTATACGGATCAGATACACCGGGCAAGTAATAACGACCGTCAACGGGAATCGGCGGCCACGCGCCAGATTCATTACCTGCCCCCGGCACTATTGTAGCCTCCGGATAAAAGACCAGGAAATAGTTGGTGCTTCCATCCCTCATAACCAGGACAGACTGATAATCACCAAGACATGATTCCACGAATTCTGCAATGGAATCGATGTCAACAATTTCAAACGGGTACAGGGGCACCAAGCCCTTTTCAACAATGATCCGATAGAAACCGCTGCGGCTTGATTTTGTGATCGTAGCGCATTCATTGGCCTTCAGGTCCTTAATTTTTATCGCTACGTCGCGGCAAGTTTCCATCTGTCCATATGCCAGTCCAACCAGCAAAATAATTAAGACACCCAATATGATACATACATATATGGAGCATTTTTTTGAAACTGAGTCAAGACTGATTCTGAAAATATTTCTCTTGAACATGATACTTATCCTCCTGATATTTAACAAAAATTTACTGCAATCAATTGCTTAATTACCATGACGTTAAAGAATCCATACTAAAATGGTATAGTATTTAATAGTATACATCAATCGATATAAACATAGTTTGACTACTCAATGTCACCAATAAATCTCTGGGAATGGATCACTATCCATCACCTCCTTGCTTATCAGAATATCCTTGGCCAAGGGAAAATTGATCGATTATACTGCTTGGTTTGTTCTCCGTCTCTCTACCCTTTTGTTGACTTATAAAAAAAATTTTGCATACAATGATACGAAATATGATTACTTCCTCGATGATAGCGCTCCTGATCTCTATCTTCGTTAATAATGAAATTACTTTTGAAAAATTGTGCAAAAAGGTTCTCGCTCATTCGACTATATAAAATATGAATATTTAAATATTTAATTATGGATATAAATATTTTTTAAAACATACATAAGTAACATTATTCTTCATCGTCTATCTTGATAAAGATACCATCGAAAAAAACCTGCCGCTCGATTCACACGCACATCCAACGGAGAGGAGTTAAAGGCCGCTCCTGCTGAAAATCGCCTTCTTCCCCGTTCAGCGACATACGATCTTTGTCATGATTAATAACTGATTAATTAAGAGGATTACCATGCTTTGACAAGATAAAGGTTTTTCGGTTGATTTCACCTAAGCACCTTCAGAGGGGGGGTGGGCGCGGTGATAAAAAGGGATTCCAAAGGGAGCAATGGCTCAAATGAGGATGATGTACAGGGATTCATCAATACGTTCAGGGAAAGGATTGCGGCGATCATTGAGCACTATGAGGTATACCGGGACTTTTCCGACAAACTGCCCGGTCCTTCCCAACTGTCCGAGGGATTCCTCCGAGAATTCATTACCGGTCTCGGACGGAATGAGATCCCCGAGAGATCACTCCTTGCCCCTTTGCTCAAATCCGGGGCAAAGAGGTACGTCAGAAAACGGCTCAATCAGATAATCAGCGCTGATTGCCGTACCTTTCACCAGAATGTTCACAGCCCACAAGGCCCCAACGGCGCCCTCGCAGATCAGGCGGAAAACCGTCTGAGGGGCTATGAGATCAATGTCCTCAATATCCTAAATCGTTTATCAGAGAGGGATGGAGCATTTTACGACCATACGAGGATAGGCAAAAAGGTCATTGATCAGTTTACCAACCAGGTGATCCGGAATGGGACGAATGACAATAACGGGGACCCAATCGATAATCACTATTCTTACATCCTCAAGATAATCGAGTCAAGGATCAAGGATGAGAAGAATAGAAATCGCCCTGTCTGCATACTCTCCGGCGATCTCTTCGATTTCTTCGAATCCCCGAACGGCAGGGATGTGATCGAAAAAGTCATCAATAACAAACAGGTGGACCTGTACCTGCGTAACAGGTTCTACCCAAGAATCAGCCCGGTTGACGGGTTCATCTTCAGGACTTACTTCCTTGAAGAGGAATACAACCAAGACGACATCCGAAGGCGGGTGTATGAACTGTTCGGCAAGAGCATGTCCATCGCCGGGATCAGCCGCAGGCTGAAGAGGCTGATTGAAATAATCAGGCAGGACCTGACCCGTGCGCCATTTGACCTCGACGCGATCATTGAAATGGTGAGCCATTTGAATAAAAGCCCCCTTGAGCCCGATTGGCTTTTTTTATTTCTGGACTTGAAATATCTCAAGGGATTCAACCCGGGGAATAAAAAAAGACGATCCATGAACCTCATCGGCTACGGTCTTACCACCGATGCCGAAAAAAGGATCATCGTGGAAAAGACCTGCAACGGATATGAAGGCCCAAGCCTGTGGTTGGATGAACTGCGCGCCATTAAGGAACGGGGCATGATGCGCGTGCTCATGCTAACCACCGAGGATCATCCTGAATTGGAACACTATATCGGGGGTTTTTTCCCGAAGGTGGACTACCAGTTCCCCTTTAACAAAATTTATCAGAAGGCACGGAAATTTCTCTTTAATAACGACTGGGATATTTTTCACCGTGGACTCGAGGAGATCCTTGCATGCTCGGGCATCAATGAAGGGTACGAACAATTGTGCGCCCTGTGCTATGGATTGAGGGGAAGGTGTGACGGGGAGGGAAAAAAATTCATCGACGCCCTTGCGGAAAAGGCGGATCATATCCTGCCCTGTTTGCAGTATCCCCCGGAGATTCGGAGAATCATAAGCAAAGCCATGGCATGCAGATATAATCAGAGCGGCAAAGAAACTGATTCAAAAGGCAAAAAGGTATGTAATCAAGAAAAGGAATTAATGGCGAGACTTAAAACATCGGCTGAAGAATTGTTTACCAAAAACCTGGCCAGGCATGATGATGCATTCAGAAGAGTGCTTCCCCAATTGATGGAGATGTTCAATCAGCGGTTCCAGGCAATATCATGAATCGGGGGTCAGGATTGCCATGCCGCCTGCATCGTCGGGAAATGTGCAAAAAAACCCGGGCCTGATCGACAATATGTGCAGAGAATTTAAAAACGAACCATTGGGTACGGTTAAAAAAATTAAAGAAAGGCACTGAATGTATTCAACTAAACGGCCATGATCTATCGATCACGACGAATAGAAGTTTATAAAATGATTATTAATCAAAGACTTTTTAATGTTTTTGTATTCATTCCATAACAAAGAGAGGTGATGGGTATATGGGTCTTTTTTCTCTTTAGCCAGGAAGGGGATGAGATCAACGATGAAAAAAGAATTCTTTATTATCAAGGGATGCGCCAATACCGGGCATGATAGTGAGGACCGGAAGCTTGAAGAGGTCCATCTCTACGCAATCGATTCGGCGAACTTGCATGGTATCTTCGATCTTGTTTCAACGCTGTCTTTTCCGGAACAATATGCGCTCTGTAAAAGCTTTTATAAACCGGGGCCGCGTAAAACCACACCCCTGATCAACCATGAAGATATCGCCGGATACAGGAAAGGGGCTCTCGAAACGATCTGCCGGGGTATGCTCAGGCAAGAGCCCCGCTTGATCACGAAGAAGGCATATTTTTCCGACCCTCATATGTCCCATGCGTTGTTCAGGGAACATATCGATGACTATCTTTGCGATGAACTCGATGAAGAGGTCAAGGAATTGTTTGAGGATCACATGCTCGCCTGCGATTTTTGCGGATCCCTGTTCCTCGTCAGCAGGGATATCGCGGAGGTCCTCAATAAGTGCGGAGGCGAGATATTCGAGGGCCTTGTCACGGATGATGAGGCATGCGCACCGGCACCTGATACCGAGGGACAGGATGCCGAAGAGCAGGATGATCCATACCCCTCGCCCAGGAAGAATGATCACCCCGGATCGGTCATGAATATAGTGAAGAAATGCCCGCATCAGTTAGGCCTTACATTCCTCCTTCTGGATGAAGAGGCGCTTCCTTTGTTCTATATGATCTCGCGGCTTTTGCGAGGCGGTTTCCTTACGAATCTGTTGGCACGGCTTGCACGACTGATACTGCCTTTCCTTCGCTGGTTCGTCCCCTGAACCGGCGAGCCCTTTTCAACCGCACGTACCCATGGATTACGACCGATTCCATGGCATTGGCCAGGGGTGTTTCGTCACAACATGACCGGTTGAGGTGATTCCGACTCCCCTGTATCGGGATGGTCCGTTCCTCCGGGATCTCCCGGTATACCTTCATAGTTTTCCCTTTCAAAAAATACCGAAGGAGAAATTATGAAAACCAGTATACAGGTTAGCGGCATGAATACGAATGGCGATGCTTGCTTCAATGCAGATCCCATTTCAAGACACTTCTATAACAATGTCTTACCTACACAAAGTGTATGCCTCTATATTCTCACAGACATCGGATCATTGATAAACAGATTCGCAACAAAGGGGGAACAGGGATGAAGAAATCACAAATGGTATGGATTGTGGGGCTGTTCTTGGTCGTTATCAACGTGTTGTTCTATTTCTTCGGTATAGGCGGGGAAAATGTCCTGGCACTGGTGAGCGACCTTTTCCCGATCATCACGGTCGTTGTGGCGGGTATCGGTCTTGCCGCCGCATTCAAAAGCTTTCAGGAATTCGATGCCACCAAGATCTCATGGATGCTCCTCCTTGTCGGCATTATCCTTTTCTTCGGCGGGGAAAGCATTTACGCCATCCTGGAGCTCATCTTCAAATTCGATATGAATGAGACATTCCCCACCATTGCTGATTATTCATGGCTTGCAGGGTATATTCCCCTGTTCGCCGGACTGGCGATGTTGATATACGGCTATAAGAAGAGCGGATTTCCATTCGGCAATACAAAGGCTTATACGATTCTTTCCACGGTATTCATCGTGATCACCGGCGGATTGATTTACCTGTTGCTTATCCCGATCATCAAGGACCCGGAAACGAGCGTATTTGCGAAATTCGTCTACCTTTTCTATCCGATCGGCGATCTGTTTCTCATCATTCCCGCCGGCTTTTTGCTGTATATCACCTACCTGTTCGGCAGGGGAAGCGTGTCCAGGCCGTGGAAGTATATCGCAGCGGGCTTTATCGCCATGACCATAGCGGATATCCTTTACTCCTATCTTGGCTGGGTGGGACTGTACAGTGCCGGGAATGCATCGACTTACATCGATGTGGCATGGAACGCAGGGTATCTTCTCATCGGACTGGGGGGATTCTACCAGATGGAGCTGATCCAATCGTGTAAAACAAGGAGAGAGGCATGAGCTACACCAACGCGTTGGTTCAAAAGGTCTATTCGTTACTGGAGCCCTTGATCGGTGCATCAATGGCCGCGGCCGCCCTGACCGTGCAGTTCAAAAGGCTGGGAATCGCGGAGGATACCTTCAGCATAAGGGATCTTCCTGCGCTGGCCACCGGCATCGAAAAGGGCCTGATCGTGTTTTTGGGTTCGGATTCGGCCCGGGGGATTTCTCAAAGCATAGCACAGATCGCATGAAACACCTTGGTAGAAAAGGCTTCAAAGGGTGTCCCCTGTCCATGCCGGCTGGGTTCACACCCGGTTCGAGGGGTCGAGGACCTACTGTTTCAAGAATCCGCCAATGACGAGGAGATTTATCAAAGACCCGTCACGTTCTCTGCAACGAACCGCCTATATGCCGAATTTTCGTATCTTGTAATTGAGGGTCGAGTAAGGAATGCCGAGGGTCTCCGCCGCCTTGCGACGGTTCCATTTCGCCTTCTCCAGGGCGGATACAATCCGTGCCCTTTCGTCTTGCCCATGACACCGGTCGGGGGGCATGGCCGGCTTCCCGGTTCGTGCCGGCAGGTTAAGATGCTCGGGCCGGATCTCTCCGGACCTGCATAGGATTGCCGCCCGCTCAATGATATTGCGCAATTCGCGGGCATTTCCCGGAAAATCATAATTAAGGAGATCCTCCCGTGTCTTCTCTGAAAAGCCGCTGATGCAAAGCCCGCGACCGATGGTATACATCGAGAGGAAGTGCTCAGCCAGGGGGAGGATATCCGGACGCCGCTCCCTGAGAGGGGCAAGATGAATGGTAAAGACATTGAGCCGGTAGAAGAGATCCTTGCGAAATCGCGGCGATTCGGCCAATTCTTCCAGCGTGGCATTCGTGGCTGCAATGACGCGCACACTCGCATGAATCTCCCGTGATCCCCCTACCCTTCTGAATTTTCGTGTTTCCAGCACCCGAAGGATCTTTGCCTGCGCAGGAAGGGAGAGATCCGCAATCTCATCGAGAAAGAGGGTGCCGCCGTCTGCAAGCTCGAAATCACCGGCCTTGTCCTGGGTGGCCCCGGTGAACGCCCCCTTGACATGGCCGAAAAGCTCGCTCTCGACAAGGGTGTCGGGGATGGCCGGGCAGCTTACCGCGATGAAGGGCCTCCTGTCGTCCCCACAGGAAAAATGGATCTCGCGGGCCACAATCTCCTTGCCGGCCCCGGTCTCACCGGTAATCAGGATGGTATCGCATCCCCCCTCCACGGCAAGCCGGATCTGCCTGCGCACCGCCGCCGTCTGTTTGCTCCGTCCGATCAACGAGCGATTTCTGAGCCGGATGTCCTCAGCGGTCTGTATGCCCCGTATGGTGTTCCTGAGGCGCAGGTGTCCCTCTCTCAGGTGACGGATGTGGGACGTCTTCTCCAGTACCGCGTCCAGTTCGAGCAACCTGATCGGTTTCCTGAGGAAGTCCGCTGCCCCGGATCGCAGGGCCTGTATGGCCATGTCCATATTCCCGTGCCCGGTGATCATGACGATGGGTAGCTCTGGACGCATCCCGGCGATTTTGGGCAAAAGGGACATCCCATCCATCCCCGGCATGAGAATATCGAGAAGAACGAGGTGGTATTCGCGCGACGTGATCATCTCCAGGGCGGTAGTGCCTTCAAAGGTGCTGTCGACGAGGTGTCCCAAGTCATGAAGATACCTGGAGAGGGTCTGATGGAGGATCCTTTCATCGTCGACAATAAGGATCCTGAGCGATTGGTCATCAGCCATTGTCCTGTTCCTTATTTTCTTGAATTGCAGGCAGGTAAACGCTGACCGTCGTCCCCTTGCCTGGTTTTGAACGGATGGCGATGCTTCCCTTGAACCCCTCGACAATCGACTTTGAAACGGCAAGACCCAGACCCGTTCCTCGGTCAGGAGACTTGGTGGTGAAAAAGGGGTCGAAGACCTTGCCGAGCACCTCCCGAGGTATTCCCGTCCCCTGGTCAATGACGTCGATGCTGACGAAGCGCAACGAATCCTTTCCTGTCTCACCGGTGCGTATCATGACCCGAGGGGTATTGTCCGGGGTGCCCTCCCCTTCCTTTTCCATAAGCGCGTCCCTGGCGTTGTTGAGCAGGTTCAGTATCACCTCTTCAAGGGAGAAGGGATTTGCCAGCACGGCCGGCAATCCTGCTCCCAATTCGCATTGCACGACGAGCCCCCGTGCTCGCAGTTGCGCGCCGATAAGCCCCAGCGCCGAACCTATCACCTCATTCACCTGAACCGGAACAAGCTCTGAATCCTCCGCACCCCGTGCAAAAAGCCGGGTGTGCTCGATCACATGCGTCA
>JBLIRP010000055.1:0-26288 GCA_049472355.1 bacterium
CGGTCTATAGGTGCACGAGCTATTACGGTTGCGTCCGCAAGACAGGTCATGCGCAATGGTATTATACAAGAGGATCTTTATTAGATGCGGACAGGATAGATAGGGGGTTCATTCCTGGTATTTTTCGAAGAGCCGGAGCTGGACGTAGCGCTCCTCCTCAACGGGGAGCGGATATTCACCGGTAAAACAGGCGCAGCAGATCCTTTCGCCCATGTGGCCAACGGAGCGTCTCATCCCCTCCACCGAGATATACTCCAGGCTGTCCGCGCCGATAAAGTCGCTGATCTCCTTTTTGGTGTGGGATGAGGCGATGAGCTCCTGGCGGGTGGGGATGTCGATGCCGTAATAGCAGGGAAACGAGGTGGGAGGGGAGGCGATGCGCATATGGATCTCCCGTGCGCCCACCGCTCTGATCAGGGACACGATCTTCTTGCTGGTGGTGGCCCTCACGATGGAATCATCGATGACGATGACCCGCTTCCCCCTGAGCAGCTCCTTCACCGGGTTCAGCTTGAGCTTGACCCCGAAGTGCCGGATCGACTGCTTGGGCTCGATGAAGGTCCTGCCCACGTAGCGATTCCGTATCATGCCGAGTTCATAGGGGATACCCGATTGCTCGGCAAATCCGAGCGCGGCGCTGGTGCCCGAATCGGGGACAGGGACCACCAGATCGGCATCAACCCTCGACTCCCGTGCGAGTTGCCTGCCGAATTCCTTCCTGGTCAGGTGGACGTTGAGACCGTGGATGGTGCTGTCCGGACGCGCGAAATAGATATATTCGAACACGCAGAAACTCGTCCGCTCCGGGGAAAACGGCTTGAAGCTGCGCACCCCGTCATCCGTGATGATGACCATCTCACCCGGCTCGATCTCCCTGATCAGGGTGGCATCCATGAGGTCCAAGGCGCAGGTTTCGGAGACCAGGCAGTAGCCGTCACCGATCCTGCCCAGGGCCAGCGGCCGGAACCCCCGTGGGTCCCGCATGCCGATCATCTGGTTTTCGGTCATGAACACGAGCGAATAGGCGCCCTCGATCTTCGAGAGGGAATCCATGACCCGCTGGGGAAATCCCTCCGCCTTGGAGCGGGCGATGAGGTGGACGATGACCTCGCTGTCGGTGGTGGATTGAAAGATGGAGCCGTCATCGACCAGGAACGAGCGGATCCTTTCCGCGTTGATCAGGTTCCCGTTGTGGGCGATCGCCATGGTGCCGTGGGCGTACTTCACCATGATGGGCTGGGACTCGGCCATGGAGCTCTCCCCTGCGGTGGAGTAGCGTACATGCCCGATGGCCATCCTTCCCGGAACCTGGGCGAGCCGGGCCCGGGTGAACACGTCGGCGACCTTGCCCATGGCCTTCTCCATGTACATCCTGCCTTCGTCGCAGGAGGCAATGCCTGCGCTCTCCTGCCCCCTGTGCTGAAGCGCAAAAAGGCCCAGGTAGGTCAGGTTGGCCGCCTCGGGGTGATTATACACCCCGACCACACCACAGTGTTCACGCAGGGCAGTGCTGTGCTCCACCTTCCGGCCGAGCATCTGATTTTCCCCGTTCATTCTTTTACGACATTCCAATGTATCATTCCGGCGCTAAGGGACCCGGAATCCTTCATGATGTGCGTATCCGGAAATCCCGCGCCATTCCATCCGGCCGACATCGATGTCCGGTCTATCCCAGTTTCCCGGCAAGGGCCTGTTCCCACAGCGCTCTGAGCCTCCGCACCGGGCACTTGATCCAGGGGCCGATCGTCAGGTGATCGCCCCCGACCCGTCCGATCACCTGCCAGGGGACCGCGATCTTCGTTGCCAGCCGGTCCCATTCAGGCATCCTCCGCTCATCGAGGCTGATGATGATCCGGGAGGGGGTCTCCCCGAACAGGAGGGCATCCGTCCGATCCGCCTTCTGCAGGGTAACCTCGCACCCGACCGGCCCGTCCGGCGAGAAGCACGCCTCGGCGAGCGCCACCGCAAGGCCGCCCTCCGAGCAATCGTGGGCGGACTTGACAATGCCCAGCTCGATCCCCCGCAGGCACGCGGCCTGCACCTTTGTCTCAAAGGCGAGGTCCACCTGCGGAGGGGCACCCAGGATAAGGCCGTGGAAGGCCTTGAGATACTCGCTCCCCCCGAGGTGGGCGCCCGGCTCTCCGATGAGACAGACCAAGTCCCCTTCGCGTTTGAACCAGGGGGTGGTGAGTGTCCGGACATCCTGGATCACCCCCACCATGCCGATGACCGGGGTGGGAAAGATGGGCTCACCCAGTGTCTGGTTATAAAAGCTGACATTGCCGCCGGTGACCGGGGTCTTGAGATGCCTGCACGCCTCTGCAATCCCCTCCACCGCCTGATCGAACTGCCACATGACCACGGGATTCTCCGGGTCACCGAAATTGAGACAATTGGTGATGGCAAGGGGGCGTGCGCCGGTGCACACCAGGTTCCGCGCGGCCTCGCAAACGGCAAGCCTTCCGCCCATCCGGGGATCCAGGTAGCAGTACCTGCCGTTCCCGTCCAGGGTCATCCCGATCCCCTTGGAGGTGCCCAGGACCCTCAACACCGCCGCATCCCCGCCGGGAAGGAGGATGGTATTGACGCGGACCATGTGATCGTACTGGTCGTACACCCAGGCCTTCGACCCGAGCGTGGGCGATCCCAGGAGGCCTTCCAGGGCCTTTGTGTAATCATTGGGCTCAGGCAGGTCCTCCGGCTTCCAGGCCTGGGCCTCCTCCAGGTATGCGGGCATCTTCCGAGGCCGCTGGTACACCGGCGATTCATCGCTCAAGGCACGCGCAGGGATGTCCGCCACGATCGCACCGCCCTTTCTCACCCGCATCCGGCCGCCCGTGGTGACCCTGCCGATGGTGACCCCGTGCAGGTCCCACTTGGCGCATATCGCCTCCACCGCCTGCTCCCTCCCCTCCTTGGCCACCAGGAGCATCCGCTCCTGGGACTCGGAGAGCATGATTTCATATGGGGTCATGCCTGCCTCCCTGGCGGGCACCAAGTCGAGGTCGATCTCCACCCCCGCCCCTCCCCTGCTCGCCATCTCGCAGTTGGAGCAGGTGAGCCCTGCGGCGCCCATGTCCTGGATGCCGACCAGGTGGTCGGTCTTCATCAGCTCGAGGCATGCCTCCAGCAGCAGCTTCTCGGTGAAGGGGTCCCCCACCTGGACCGTTGGCCTTCGCTCCTCGGATTGCTCGTTGAATTCCTCCGAGGCCATGGTGGCGCCGTGGATGCCGTCCCTGCCCGTGCTGGAGCCCACGTAGATGACCGGATTCCCCTCCCCGCTCGCCCGCGCGTAGAAGATACGATCCCTCCGCGCGATCCCCAGGCAGAAGGCGTTCACCAGGGGATTCTGGGAATAGCACCCCTCGAAGCACACCTCCCCCCCCACGGTGGGGATGCCCATGCAGTTCCCGTATCCGGCGATACCCGCCACCACCCTGGTCATGAGGTAGCGGTTCTTGGGGTGGTCCAGGGGGCCGAAGCGCAGGGAATTGAGGCAGGCAACGGGCCGCGCCCCCATGGTGAAGATGTCCCGGATGATGCCGCCCACGCCGGTGGCCGCCCCCTGGTAGGGCTCGATGAAGGAGGGATGGTTATGGCTTTCGATCTTGAACACCATGGCGAGGTCGTCGTCAATGGCGACCACCCCTGCATTCTCCCCGGGACCCTGGATGACCTGGGGACCCTGGGTGGGGAATTTCTTCAGGATGGCGCGTGAGCTCTTATAGCTGCAGTGCTCCGACCACATCACGGAAAAGATGCCCAGCTCCGTGTAGCTGGGCCCCCTGCCCAGCAGGGAGCGGATACGCTCGAACTCATCGGGGCTCAGGCCGTGCTGACGGATCAATTCAGGGGTCACGGGGATGTCGTGGGCACTCATCGCGCCACCTCCAGCCCCTTCCTGATGAGGGAGGAAAAGATCAGCATCCCGTCCCGGGAGCCGAGCACTGCCTCGGCGCACCGCTCGGGATGGGGCATCATGCCGAGCACGTTCCCTTGCCTGTTGCAGATACCGGCGATGTTTCCCACCGAACCGTTGGGATTGACCTCGTCGTCCAAAGAGCCGTCGGGCGCGCAGTACCGGAACACCACCTGACCGCGCTTCTCCATCCCGGCGATGTCCTTCCGGTCGTTATAGTAGCAGCCCTCCTGGTGGGCGATGGGTATCCGGAGCACCTGACCCTGTGTACACGCCCGGGTATAGGGGAGGGTGGCATTCTCCACCCTGATGTGCACATACCTGCAGATGAACCTGAGCCCGCGGTTCATCAGCATGGCGCCCGGGAGCAGCCCGGATTCCAGAAGCACCTGGAAGCCGTTGCAGATCCCCAGCACGAGCCCCCCTCGCTTGGCAAAGGCCACCACCTCGTTCATGATGGGGGAAAAACGGGCGATGGCCCCCGCCCTCAGGTAATCCCCGTAGGAGAATCCCCCGGGCAGCAACACGAGGTCGTATCCCGCCAGGTCCCGCTCCTTGTGCCAGATGTACCCCGTGTCCAGGCCCATGACGTGCTTCAGCACATGGTAGCAGTCATGATCGCAGTTTGATCCAGGGAACACCACCACCCCGCACCGCATCCTCAGGCCCCCTCGATCTCGAAGCGGTATTCCTCGATCACCGGATTGGCGAGAAGCTTCCGGCACATCTCCTCTATCCTCTTGCGCGCCTGGCCGGGATTCTCGTCCTTCAGGTGCATGACCACGTATTTTCCGAGCCGCACCCCCTCCACCTCGTCGTATCCCAGGGAACCGAGTGCATGGTGAATGGTCTTCCCCTGGGGATCCAGGACCCCGGGCTTCAGGGTGATGTAGATTCTGGCAATCATAGGCATCCTTTCTCCCCTCGATCGTACGGCGAGGGATGCGTTCACGGTTAGCAGGCTCACCCAGATTATAGTGTAATTCATGCCGGTCTACAATAGAACGAGACGAATCTCGTTTTGCATTGCCGGGCCAGGGGCGCGAGCAGATATGATATTTGCCTTTAAATTGATTTAAAATAATTTTTTGCCACACCATCACCATCGCAGGTTGCCTCAATCGAAAGGGAGAGAATCACGGGGACCGGTCAGAAGGACCACCAGGGGATCACCTGAATGTTTGTCGTGGTAGAGGCATACCCGCCCCGGATATCAAAAAAGAGGATCTCCACCAGGTAGGTGCCGGGAAAGTTGGTCTGGAACGTCCATACGGTGTCCCCGTTTGACACCTTTCCCACCGATCCGATATTGCAGGTGACGTACACCTCGTCACCGTCCGGGTCCTCTGCCCGGGCGTTGAACACGACCTCCTCCCCCGCCCTGATGATCCTGGGGTTGGGGAGCGCGGTGATGACCGGGGGGTGATTGTACCATGTGCCCGGATTCACGCAGATGATGGTGCGATCAGCCTGGTCAAAGGCGCCGAAGTGGTCGCGGCAGATCGTGATGACCCGCAGGTTCCCCTCGAATTTCGGAGTCAGCCTGGCAACGCCGCTGAAGGGATCGGCATCGCACTCGATCCAGGGCCCATACCGGTAGGCGTGCAATCCCTCGATGAAGATCTCGTAGTACAGGTTGTCCTGATCGTCCCTGATCCGGTTCCCCGGGAGCATGGGGAGATGGGTGGTGGCGGGGGTCCTCCCTTGTAGATGGGCGAGGGAGAATATGAAGCAATCGGGATCAACCGACAGGATGATACACTCGGTTTCCTCCCCCACATCGAACACACGGGGAAAGATCCTCGCCTGGACCTCCGGGGGGTAGTTCTCGACCGGGTAATTCACCACGGAGACGGGAAACACCAGCTTCTCCACCTTGTTCTTGTTGATTACCTCCACTGCCACGAGCAGGTCCTCGAAGTACTGGGGGGCGTAGTCGAAGGAGGCGATATGGGGCCACTCCTCCATCCCCGCGTTCCACAGGGCCGATTCCAGGGCATGGGTGAGTGCGGGCCCGAAGTGGCCCTTGCCGTATGCGTCGATGGCCTGCATAGTCAGAAACCGGTCCACGATGTATGTGGGCATGCCGTCATAGGGATCGATGGGCAGGGGACGAACGAGTAATGCGTCGATCCCGCTCCCGCCAAAACCACCGATAGAGGAATTCCACCCGAGCCTCCCGTGGGTGTGAAGCTCCCCATTCCTGTCCCCGCCGATCCTGAATCGTTGATCGGCAAAAAGGGGAAGGGTGGCGTCGATAAAAAATCCATTGCCCAGGTATCGCTCCGCAACCGGATCGGGTGTCCCGAAGTTGGGATCCCCCGGTACCCACCGGCGGGTGTAATCGGGATCGTACAGGGGGCTGTTGGCATCGATCACGTGGTAGCCGGGATCGAGGGCCAGGAGATCGGCCACCCAGGTGTCCCTGATGCAGTTGGGATCACAGATGAAGTTGTTCTGGTCGAGGAGAAAATTGTCGATGTTCCTGATGCTGTGATCGGCGCGGTAGCTGGCGAACAGGAGGAACCGGTAGGGCTCGAAGATCTGGGCGTACAGGGGGCCGATCTCCACCACATCCACCGCATACCTCTGTGAATAGAGTGAATAATCCTGCGTCCTGAAAATGATGTTGTCCAGTCGGTATCTATGCCCGCAGAATATGAGGGTGTCGGCCCGCACGATCCGCCAGTCCCCCTTTCGCTCCTCGGGGATCCCGCCGTATTCTTCCACAGCGTTCTTCACCATCTCGGGGAGATTGACCCAGAGGACATGCCAGGTGCCGTCGGTGAAATTGCGGCCCAGGGAGATCCGAACGGACAGGGAGTCAGGGGAGGCGGCGCCCGAAAATCCGACCACGGTGGGAAAGTAATCGCACTGCGAACAACTGTATGCAGCGGCCTGCACGGGCTTCATGGAAATGGTCACCCGGTGGCCCTTTTCGGTCCTGCACAGCACATCGCACTGAAACATCTCCCATGCGTCAAGGGCCAGCGGGGTCAAAAACCTGAAGCTCAGGATGGGAAGCGCGGTGAGGTCGATGTATCCCCTGCCTTCATGCCGCTCCGGCGACGGAGGGGTGGCGAGGCCGATCGAGATGCGGTGTCGTTCGTACTCCCTGCCTATGAGAAATATCGAGGGAGGACGGTACACCTCCAGCACCCTGCTTCCTTCCCTCATATCAAGAACTGTCCCGAAGAGGGCGGCATATCCCATGCCGAATCCGTACAGGGGATAGGGTGGTTCGTGCTGTCTCCACCCGTGGTTGCAAGGGCTGTCCCAGTATTCAAAATTTTCGACCAGGATGTCACCATCCCCTGTTTCCGGATATTGCCAGGCAGGCACGTCGAGTGACTTACTCTCGAATGCAGGGCTTCCCGAGAAGGCGCCGGTAGGTTCAAAATGGGAGGCATAACTGGTTTCGGCGGGTGCCATGAGCGCTGCAACAACAATAAGAATGAACGGAATATATCGTTTACGACTCACGCATCCTCTCCCATGCGGACGTCTATGAACCACCAAGGTGCGGTGGGGATGGGGATTGTTTTTATACTCTATTTTAGTATACCATACTGTGTAGACCAATTTGTAGGCGCCGGCATGGAATCGCCTTTCATGGTGCCATGATCCCTCGATCGGGGAGTATATCGAATCGATATTCTCAGCCCCTTCCGACAGGAAGATTTTTTGGATTTTATTAAAAAACAGGGCATTGCCGCGTACAATTGCGGTGCGTCGGGGCATTTTCCTTTGCGGTTTTTGGATCGCTCCATGCGCATCCTGCAGGGTTTCCTAAACTTCTCGCTCATCTCAGCCGATAACATATAGTAGTATTGCATATTTTTTTCCTTCTTTGCGCGGGGTACCATGCATACGCTGATGAAAGTGACATTCTGGGGAGTGAGGGGTTCGATTCCCAGCCCGAGCAGGAATACCATCCGGTACGGGGGGAATACCTCCTGCGTGAGCATCCACACCACCTCCGACAAGATCCTGGTACTGGATGCGGGGACCGGCATCCGTGAACTGGGAAAGGCCCTCGCCGGGGGTAGAGACGAGATATTCCTCCTCTTGTCGCACCGGCACTGGGACCATATCCAGGGGTTCCCCTTTTTCTGGCCCATCTACGAGACAAACCGGATTGTGAATATTCTTTCGAACGAAGAGGGAAAGAGCATGATATGCTCGCTTATCAACCAGATGGACGGCGCCCATTTCCCGGTGGAGCCGCAAAGCCTGCCATCCGTGCATCAGTGCATCAACGAGGATGTTTCCACGTTCCTGAATCACTACGGGTTCAGGGTTTCACGCATTGCCACCAACCATCCGGGCGGCGGCTATGGCTACCGTATCGAAAAAAACGGTCACTCCGTTATCTACCTCACCGACAACGAACTCGATCCCCCGTACAAAAAGACCACGGAATTCGAAGGATTCGTGCACTTCTGCAGGCATGCAGACCTGCTCATCCACGACGCACAGTACATCGAGAAGGACATGCCGCAAAAACACGGATGGGGGCACAGCCTGGTGAGCCAGGTGCGGCAGTTGGCTGCCCAAGCCGAGGTGAAACACCTGGTGCTCACCCACCACGACCCGGACCGCACGGACGACGAGATCGACGCCATACAGGATGAGGTGCGCGCATGGTTCAAACAGCACAGCCTCTCCATTCAATGCACCGCAGCCTACGAGGGGCTCACCATCGAGATCTGACACCCGGGTTCCCTCAACGGACCCGGCATGCCTCAGCACCATTCGCCGCGGCAATTCTTATTCCGAGTCACCGGGATAGATACATGAGCAGGCATGCCTGCTCACTACGACACAATGCCGAAACGAGAATTGCCTGCACCGCGGCATTCTGTTAGACCAGCGGGCATTACTCTGGTATAATCGATTTCCCATGGGAATACGCATGCAGCACAAACTCATCCGGGGGGAACTGGAGCGACGAATACTCCACGGGATCGCCTGCGAATGGAACACCGCCCTCGCCTTTCTTGGTCCTCGTGAGCGGGGTCACCTGCGCATGCCCCTGTTCAGCCTCACCGACAGGGAAGGCGCATGGGGGCGCTGGTCGAGCGAGCGCCGCGAGATCTCCCTGAGCAGGAGGCTGGTGCTGCACCATCCCTGGGATTCGGTCCGGGAGGTGCTCCACCACGAAATGGCCCATCAATATGCGGATGAGGTGCTCGGTGCATTCAACGAGCCCCCGCACGGCCCGTGCTTTCAGCAGGCATGTCATCTGCTCAGGGCGAATCCGAAGGCCTCCGACAACTACCCCCCGTTGCGGGAGCGTATCCTGAGCACCATGGCCTGCGAGGAAGACCGATTCCTGGTGAAGGTGAAAAAGCTCCTGTCCCTTGCCGAAAGCGGGAACCCGCATGAGGCCGAGGCGGCCCTGGCAAAGGCCCATGAGATCATCGCACGGTACAACCTGGGGCATGTGCTCCATGACGGCGGGCGGCATTTCGTGAGCATCTTTGTCGGGGAGCCCGCACTCCGTCACAGCCGGGCGGATTATCTCCTTGCCCGCATTCTTCAGGATTTCTATTTCGTTCATGGGATCTGGGTGCCCGCCTACGTGCTGGAAAAGGGGAAAATGGGGCGGGTCCTCGAGATAAGCGGCACATTGAAGAACGCCCATATGGCATCCTATGTGTACGATTTCGTCCGTCATTTCATTGACACCAGGTGGAGGGAATATACGAGAAAACAGGGGGTGAACCATGCGACGAGCCTCGACTTTGCCGTGGGCGTCCTGGAGGGATTCCGCGCGCGCCTTGCAGCCCGTAAAGAAGTAAAACGGAGGCATAGATTGGAACCCGGGCTGATCAGAAGGGAGGACCCGATGCTTGTTGCTTACTGCCGCGTTCGCTACCCCACCACCCGAACCTTCAGTCGGAGCATCCATACCCATGATGAGGCCGCGATGAAGGAGGGAAAACGCATCGGCAGAAACCTGGTCATCGCGGAAGGGATTAAGGAGCAGGTGAGCCCACAAGGACTTCTTACCGGGAACTGACCATTCCTTTAACTCCGCAGGAGGCATGTATGGATAAATTGGAGGAAATGTACGAAAGATTCGACGAGATGTATAAAAAGATCAAGGGGATGAAAAAACGCCTCGACGAGATCAACGAGCTTTTCGAGGAGGCTGATAAGAAGGTCGAGGAGATGCGGCACCGTCACGATGAGGAGACAAAACGGATCTTCGATGCACTCGAGCGTCGTGATGCGGAGATACGGGAGTATCTTGAACGCGTGGAACATAGAAGCATCGGCAATCTGCTTGCGGACATGGGGAACATGGTCGATGAGCTGTTCGATATCAGGCTCGCGCTGCTCGATGCGCATGAACACCCGGATGAGGGGTGAGGGCGTCGATGCCCGATCTCCTCGTGCAGGATTCGGATGAGCATGCCGATATAAAAAACAGGATGTCGCGGCGTGTTGAGAGGGCGCCTGTACGGTGACATAGTAGCCACATAGTGCGGTATGCGACGCCTCTTTCCCGGTTTAAAACCCTCACACACATGGTTAAACATGAGCTTCAGAGAGTCACTGTTTGAGAGCCTGAAGGGTGCATTCGTCGAGGAGTCCATCACCGAATACACCATCACCGTCCTTCTGGTCGATGACTCCCGAACGGTGTGCGAGGCGATCAGTGAAATCCTTTCCGGAGAAAAGGACATCGCCTTTCACTACTGCACCGATCCCGAGGAGGAGGAAGCGGTTGCCGAGCGGGTAAGGCCCACCGTCATCCTCCAGGATCTGGTCATGCCCGGAATCGACGGCCTCACCATGGTCAAAAAGCTGCGGGAAAACGAGGTCACCAGGGACGTGCCCATGATCGTGCTCTCCGCCGAGGAGGACCCTCAAATCAAGGCCAAGGCGTTTGAAACGGGCGCCAATGACTTTATGGTGAAATTCCCCGACACCATGGAGCTGGTCGCCCGGATACGACACCATTCCAAAAGCTATATCAACCTCCTGCAGCGCAACGAGGCATACCGGGCGCTGGTGGAGAGCCAGCGCAGGCTGGAGATCCGCAATCGTTTCATCATGAAGACCTTCGGACGGTATCTTTCGGACGAGGTGGTGAACCAGTTGCTTGAAACCCCCGAAGGACTCCACCTGGGAGGAGAAAAACGGAAGGTGACCATCATGATGTCAGACCTGCGGGGATTCACCTCCATTAGTGAAAAATTACAGCCGGAACAGGTCATGACCACCATCAACAACTATCTGGAGACCATGACCACCATCATCTTCAAGCACCACGGCACCATTGTGGAGTTTATCGGTGACGCCATCCTCTCTGTTTTCGGGGCGCCCACCAATATGGATGATGATGCGGCCAGTGCGGTGGCGTGCGCCGTCGAGATGCAACTGGCCATGGATGAGGTAAACGAAAGAAACAGGAACGAAGGGCTGCCCAGGCTGAATATGGGGATCGGCATCAACACCGGAGAGGTCATCGTCGGGAACATCGGCTCGGTAAAACGGGTAAAATACGGCGTGGTGGGAAGGAATGTGAACCTGGCTTCACGCATAGAATCCCTGACCATCGGCGGGCAGATCCTGATATCCGAAAGCACCAGGTATGATATCGGGGATACCCTCAAGTTGGGCAGGCAGATGGAGGTGGAGACAAAGGGGATCGACGAGCCCATCACCGTTTTCGAGGTGCTCGGATTGGGGGGAGACTATGCCCTCTTCCTCCCCGAGTGCTTTACCGAAGAGCTCCTCATGCTCCAGAAGGAGATCCCTGTTAAATTCGTTCTGGTCAAGGGCAAGGTGGCTGAAAGTGCTACATGCCCGGGAAGCATCCTGAGGCTTTCCCCAACCAAGGCGCTGGTCAAATCCCCGACAAAGGTGGACGAGCTCAGCGATGTAAAATTCCTGCTGGTGGGCCAAAACGACGAAGACATACCCATCGACCTCTATGCAAAGGTGGTGGGCCAGGGGGAGGGGACATTTCTGGTCCATTTCACCTCCATGCCGAAGGTTACGGAAAACTACCTCAAGGGTATCCTGGATACCTGTCAATAAAAGCCATCGGAAGCGGTCCTTTTCTGCTCCGGAATCGGCGATCCTTTTCTCTTCAGCAACCTGCAATTCAGATAATCCCTTGACCTCGCGAAGGGCGGTGGTATATAAATGCACATAATTCTGTTACATAATGAGGGCTCCGCAGGGATTAACCGGCCTCGATGATCACGGTTATGCGCATTGGCAAGGGACACCGAAAAAATCGGAGGGACAAGAACAATGACTTCCATTACGTGGCTTCATATCTCTGATTTGCATGCCTGCCATCCGGCACATAAATGCGAGTACCATGAAGTTGCGGAGAAGTTGATCGACGATCTGAACCTCCTGAAGAGGAAACACGATCTCGCCCCTGACATGATATTCTTTACCGGGGATGCCATATTCGGCAACCCTGCCGGCGGGGAAGGGAAATCGATGCCGGAGCAGTATGCGGAGGCTGCCGCGTTCATGGAAACCATCCGCACTACGTTCGGGGAACGTGTTCCCAAGAGAAATGTCTTCATCATCCCCGGGAATCACGATGTGAATCTCACGGTGGACAGCAAGTCCCTCATCCTATGGCTTCGGGAAAAGGCGGACCTTCGAAAACTGACCGACATGATCCACGACCCCAACAGCCTTTGGCGCTCATATGTGACAAAACTGCGCGAATACCGTGACTTTCTCAAGACGTTCGGCTATGACCACCTCATTGACGATCCCTCCCGGGTGAACTATTCCGACATCAGGGAATTCAACGGCGTGAAGATCGCCATCGCCGGATTCAATTCCGCATGGTCTTCCTCGGGCAAGGGAAAGAGAGAGAAGGGGAAGCTCTGGCTGGATGGTGACCGGCAACTGGACCTCTTCCGCTCGACGCTCCCCAAGGCCAACTTTTCCATTGCCTTGATGCACCATCCGGTTGACTGGTTTACCAAGAAGGAGAGCGCCTTTTTCCTGCAACGATTGGAGTCCGATTTCAAATTCCTGCTCCACGGACACGATCACACGCGCTGGGTGACCCCGCGCAACGAACACACCCGCATCGCAGCGGGCACCTGCTATCACCACCGAACCAAGAAATCCGGGTACAATGTCGTGCAATTGAATCTGGAGGAGGGAACGGGCGTCATATGGCTTCGGGAATATGATCCTGCAGGGCAGGGTGCATGGGCGCCGTGCCGGTCCGATGCGGAAGAGGTCGACGAGCAGGGGCGGCACCGACTGAAGAACGTCGCGTGGCTGCGCGACCTTCGAGACACCCTCAGCATCGGCACGGGGATGCCGGAGGATGCAGGGGCCCGTTCGTCAATGTATGCAATCCACAGCGGCCTGGAACGAACACGGATGGATACGATCCCGTTACTGCCATCCCGGCCTCCGCGGTTGGTTCAAAAATCCTACGAGGTCATGTACAACATCGATCAGTCCGTGCTTCGCGAGGACGCCCTGGAGGGAGATCCGACACGGATCAGGGAACTCTTCCTTCCGAAGGAGGACATCGACTTCCGCATCATCACCAGTGAGAATGCCGAAGAGGTGCCCGCTGAAGAAAAGTCACCCTGCTTCCACGAGCTCAGGACAGATGAGCACATTCAAAGACACTTCATTCCCCTGCCCAAGATCGTGAATCATCTGGATGAATGGCTTTCATCAAAAGGGGACCTCCTGTTCACCGGCGCCCCGTTTTGCGGAAAAACGAGCCTCCTCACCTTCCTCTCTCTGGAGGCGCATAAACGATTCGGGAGCCAGGTGCCCATTGTGCGCCTGAAGACCGGCAAGGGCCTGTCCATCGATGATGTGGAAGACGCCGTGTCAAGGCTCCTACAGCGCCTCGAGCATGCGGGGGTGATCGGGAAGGAGACGCAGCCCATCATCGTGATCGATGATGTCCATGAACCGGGGACTTTTGCCATATGCAGGGAACTTCTGCGCTCACCCCGGCAGTGGAGGGTGTGGGGTGCGGCCCGCTGCGCCGAATTCGATGCGATCTCCTCGCAGGAAGGCAATCCATGGGGCAAAAGGGGAATAGTCAAAAATGCCTGCGATCTGGTGGACGAGGAGGATGTGAGGTTTTTCACCGATACCGTTCTTCGCCCGGTACTCGTTGCCAGAGGCGAGGAGGAACGGATCGACGAGATCAATGAGGCGATCATTTCAATGGGCCGGGTCCCGGTCAGGTATCTCTGCCAGATGTGGGACCTCCTCACCAATCGCGCAGGTAAGGGAACCGAACGGTATGCCTCGCTCATACGGAAGGAACCAACCAGCGTTGAGGAGGTGGTAAAATCGGTTCTTCCGCGTACTATCCCGGGCTTGAAGGCGCTCGTGATTACCGATTTCCTCAAGGGTCCATCCTGGGAGCTCTTACGATATGTGCTCGGGAAGGTCGAACAATTCGGGGAGGAACTTGCAGGCGCCACCATTGAATCGTTGCGCAGGACATTGGCACTCCTTGACGACCCTGAAGATCCGAAGAGGGTCTTCATGTACAGACCGTTAGGGGAGGAAATCCGCACGCAGGGAAATCTTTCCTCCTTATTTCAACAGGAAATATGGGAAGGGATCCAGGAATTCCTCGAGGATTGGAACCGCATCAAGGAAGAGGGTATCCCTGAACATCTGTGCGCATTCTGGCTCTCCCTGTCGGAATGTGCCCAGGCATACGACCAAAAAGAGATTGCGGTTCGGTGCGCTGAAAGGGCGCTCGAGTATGCCTCCGGGGAGCAGGAGATAAAGGCCCTCTTCGAGATCGCACTGGCCACGAATCGATTGACCGGAAAATGGTGTGAGAACACCATCAACCTCCTGTGGCGAGCGATCGAAAAGTCCGGGCAACTGGAGAAGGTGACGCTGGACGCTGCGTATGCAAAGGCAATCCTCGGCAACCTCTTCCTCAATATCGTCCCCCCGAACATCAAAAAGGCCGTATCATTTCTTCATGAGGCAAAGAGCGCCTGCGAATTCCTCGGCGCCGACTCCGACGTCGGACACCTGAATAAGACAATGGCGCTCGCCAAGACAAACCTGGGGGAAATTGAGATTTCGGAGGCCATCCACCATGCGCGACATGCACTCGGGACATACCGCAAGCTCAAGAACACCGCCAAGGAGATCGAGAGTCTCTGCCTCCTGGCATATTGCCTCCGCATGCAGTCAAATCCCGATTGGGCCGAGGCGATCATCTGTTACCAGGAGGCATTGAAACTGCAGATAGAGCCGGAACAACAGTCGGACCGGGCCCGCACGCTCTTCCAACTGGCTTTTTGCCTCTACACCCAGCCGGAGACTGATTGGACGGAGGCATTAAAGGCGTCCAGGGAGTCTGTCCGGATTCTCAGGGAGCGCGGCAATCCACGCGATCTTGTGGATCACATGGTTCAGTATGCCTGGCTGTGCCACCAGCAGCCCGATCCGGATTGGCATGAGGCCGTTTCCACGTACCGGGAGGCATTGAGGCTCCTCACCAGCCCGGAAGATCATGCGGATCGTGCACTCATCCTCTACCTTTTGGCATACTGTCTTTCCCATCAACCCACCCCCGATTGGGCGGAGTCCGTTACCCACTATCGGGAGGCACTGAACTATCAAGAGACACTGGGACTGGACGCAGACCATGCGCTGACACTGTGTCAATGCGCACTCTGTCTCCATACGCAGCCCTCCCCGGACTGGACCGGGGCCATCGCCCTGTACCGGGAGGCGCTGAAACTCCTTACGGGTCTTCACCAGCGTACGGATCGGGCCCAGGCCCTCCATCAACTCGCCCACTGTCTCCACAATCAGCCCGAACCCGACTGGGCGGGTGCCATCACCTGCTACCAGGGCGCCTTGGAGCTGCTGACCGATCCCAAACACCGGAAGGAGCGGGCGGAGATATTCTACAGCATTGCCTATTGTCTCCATAGCCAGCTCCAGCCTGACTGGGCAGGGGCCATAACCTGCTACGAAAGGTCCTTCGAACTGTTGACCGAACCGGACGAACAGGCGGATCGGGCGCAGGACCTCTATCAATTGGCATATTGCCTGCATAACCAGCCGGTGCCTAAATGGCACCTGGCCATCTCCCGGTACCGCCAGGCACTGGAGCTCTTCACTGCACCCGAGGAACGCTCGGACCGGGCACAAACCTACTATCAACTCGCCTTCTGCCTGCACAACCAGCCGAAGCCCGATTGGCACCAGGCCATCTCCCACTACCGCCGGGCACTGGAGCTCTTCACCGGACCCGAGGAATACACCGATCGCGCCCTGACCCTGTACCAATTGGCATACTGCCTGCACAACCAGCCCAAGCCCGATTGGCACCAGGCCATCTCCTGCTACCGCCAGGCATTGGAGCTCTTCACCGTAACCGGGGAACATGCCGAGAGGGCGCAGACCCTTTGCCAGTTGGCATACTGCCTGCACCACCAGCCCAAGCCGGATTGGCACGAGGCCATCACCCACTACCACGGTGCCCTGACATATTTCATCGATCCCGAGCACCGGATCGAACGGGCATTGATCCTCTGCCAACTCGCCTACTGTCAGTTCAACCAGCCGCAGCCTGAATGGTGCGAGGCCGTTGCATCCTTTCGGGAGGCGCTCGAGCACCTGACCGGACCCGAGCATCACACGGAGCGGACACAATCACTCTACCGCCTCGCCTATTGCCTCTACAACCAGCCCGAGCCCGACTGGGTCGAGGCGGTCAGGTACTACCGGGAGGCGATCGAACACCTGACCGGACCCGGGCACCAGGCGGAGCGTGCACAGTCCCTCCACCGCCTCGCCTATTGCCTCTGCAACCAGCCCAAGCCCGACTGGGCAGGGGCGATCACCGCATCCCTGGAAACGATCGAGATCATGAAGGCACGCGCCGATACCCAGGGGTTCCTGGATTCGCTCATCCAATATGCATGGATCTGCCACAACCAGGAGTATCCGGATTGGCCGGAGGCGATCGAGACATACCGGGAGGCGCTGGAGATTCTTGACGACCCCATATATCTGGAGGCACGGGCGCGCACAATGTACCAATTGGGGTTGTGCCTCTATCGCCAGACGGAGCCGGAGTGGCCCGAGGCAATCACCTGTTTCATGAAGATCCTGGAACTCCAGACGGAGAACCCCGAGCTGCCGCACCGGGGTCTTACCTTGTACCAGATGGGATTTTGTTTCCACAACCAGGAGGAACCCGACTGGTCACGGGCGATCACCTGTTATCGGAAGGCCCTGGAACTGCTGGGGGAACCCGCTCAGAGGCATGACCGTGCCCGCGCCCTTATTCAACTCGCCACATGTTTTCACACCAAACCAAACCCGGACTGGGAGGAGGCCATTACCTTTTATCGAGAGGCTCTGGAACTGCTGACGGATCCGGAGCAGGCGGACGAACGGGCGCGCACCCTTGTTCAACTGGCCACATGCCTCCACGACAAGCCTCAACCCGACCTTCCCCTGGCCATTACCTCCTATGAGCAGGCATTGAATCTGCAGGCGGATCCGGATAAACGAAATGACCGGGCGATTACCCTCGTTCACCTTGCCTCATGCCTTCATACCCAGCCACAGCCGGATCTTGCACAGGCGGCCGGCTGTTATCGGGCGGCCCTTGAGATCCTCACGGAGCCTGAACAGCAACTGGAGCGGGCCAGGGCATATTATTGGCTGGCCTATTGCCTTCACAACCTGCCTGACCCGGACTGGCTCGAATTGGTACACGCATCACGCGAATCGGTGGAGATATTCAAAGGGCTTAACAGGCCTCACGAGTTGCTGGACGCCCTTATCCAGCATGCCTGGCTCTGCTACAACCAGCCTGAACCTGCCTGGGGAGAGGCCATAGAAAGCTTCCGGCACATCATAGCACTTCAGATTGAGCCTCACCAGGAGGCGGATCGTGCACGGTCATTGTATCTTTTAGCCTATTGCCTGCATAACCAGCCGGAGCCCGACTGGGCCGAGGCCATGCAGCGCTATAGGGAGGCACTGGAACTGCAGGAAGGGGATGAATACCGCTCCGAACGGGCCATCACCTTCTATCAGCTTGCATACTGTCTCCAAAACAGGCCGAACCCGGACTGGGCCGAGGCCATCCGGCTCTACCAGGAGGCGATGGACCTTGTCAAGGATCAGGGGAAAAAGGTGGATCAGGGATTGATCCTCTTCTGGCTGGCGTCCTGCCTGCACAACAAACCCGAGCCCGACTGGGACGGTGCGCTGAAGGCGTCCCGGGAGTCCGTGGCGATCTTCCAGGAACTCAACGAGACCGGTGACCTCCTGGATTCCCTGATGCAGTATGCGTGGTTATGCCACAACAAGCCCGAGCCCGACTGGGACGAGGCAATACAGCATTACCAGGAGGCCCTGACGTTCCAAACGAAGCCGGATCAGCAGGCGGAACGCGCCCTCACCCTCTTCCAACTGGGGTTATGTTCCCACTGCAAACCTGTGCCTGAATGGGATCAGGCAATCCACTATTACGATCAGGCTCTCAATCTTCAGACCCCTGAGGAGCTGTCTGCTGACCGCGCGCGCACGCTCTGCAGCCTGGCCTTTTGCTGTCAGAACAAGCCCGAACCCGATTGGCGCAGGGCTGTCCAGCGCTACCAGGAGGCCATTGAAATCCTCCCCGCATCAGAGCAGCGTGCCGAACGGGCCAGGGTCCTCTACCAGCTTGCAAATTGCCTGAGCAGGCAACCCAAGCCCGACTGGGACAGCGCAGGCAGGTATGCGCGGGAGGCCCTCGATCTGTCTCGTATTCCTGGAGAACGCACCCAAACCCCATTGCCATCCTCTCAATTGGCAAGCATATTCGAGGAGATGTCATCCCCTGATCTGGATGCGGCAGTGAATTTCCGTCGGGAGACCGTTGAGGCCACCAAGAATGTCAACAGTATCTTCGAGTTGATCGTTGCCGTGGACAGAAAGGGAGAGTTCGAGGAAGGCGACTACTGGGCGCAGAAGGTACAGGGCACCCGGCTCATCGATATCGACGAGCCCGACCGGGAGGCGCTGGAGGACCAAAGGACGGCCTTCCTGGAACTGCGCAGGGATTCACTCGACGGGGTGCTCACCATTGCCGACAGGCTCCGCGACGGGCCGCAGCATTCGCGCGCACTCTCCCTGGCCGCCATCGCGCACTTTGCCAGGGAGGAAAACGCCGCCGCGTACCAGGACATTGTCAATGCGCAGGCAAGCCGCGAGGACATCTCCTGGCTGCGGAAGATTGCGGAGGGATACTTCAGGCGATACCGCCGGGACAAGTTGGGGGGGTTCCTGCAAATGGTCGAGGAGGTCTCCCAGGGCCGGCCTTGAGGGGCTATTGGGCTCCTGCCGCATCCATGGAGAAGTTGACTTCCTCAGCCTGATCGCCGAACACCCGTTTGAAGATCGTGTTCACGTGCTGCAGGTGATAGTGCAGGGAAAAGGCATTTTCCAGATCGCCCTTGGTGAGGACATCCCTTACGGATGGGTCCCTTTCCAGGGATGCCTTGAACTCCCCTCTCCGCTGCCATCCCTTCATGGCATTTCGTTGAACGACGCCGTAGGCATCCTCCCTGCTCATCCCCCTCTTCACCAATTCCAGGAGCACCCGCTGGGAAAAGATCAGCCCGCCGGTGAGCTCCAGGTTTTCCCTCATACGCTCCGGATAGACCAGGAGGTTCTCCATGAGCCGGGTAAAGCGGGCAAGCATATGGTCGAGGAGGATGGTGGTATCAGGGCATATGATCCGTTCCACGGAGGAGTGGCTGATATCACGCTCATGCCACAGGGCCACGTTCTCCAGGGCGGCCTGGGCATTGGACCTGACCAGGCGGGCGAGCCCGCAGATCTGCTCCGACACCACCGGATTCCGCTTGTGAGGCATCGCCGAAGACCCCTTTTGCCCGGGGGTGAAACACTCCTCCACCTCGAGCACCTCCGTTCGTTGAAGATGACGGATCTCCAGGGCGAATTTGTCGAGCGAGGAGGCGATGATCGCCAGGGTGACAAAGAATTCGGCCAACCGGTCCCTCTGGATGATCTGGGTTGAAACGGAGGCCGGGGTGAGCCCCAGATGATCACATACATATGCCTCTATCTCTGGGGGGCAGTTGGCGAAGGTCCCTACGGCGCCGGAGATCTTTCCCACCCTCACGGCATCCCGCGCCCTCTCCAGACGGGTCACATTCCTTTCCATCTCGGCATACCAGAGTGCCATCTTGAGTCCGAAGGTGATGGGCTCGGCATGCACGCCGTGGGAACGACCGATCATGGCCGCCAGGCGATACTGAAATGCCTTTTTCTCGAGCACATCGAGCAGGGCCCTGCAATCCCCGATCAGGATGTCCGCTGCCTGGGTAAGCTGGACGCCCAGGCAGGTATCCAGGACATCCGAGGAGGTCATTCCCATATGGATGAACCGCGCATGCTCCCCCACCCGCTCAGAAACAGAGGTGAGGAAGGCAATGACGTCGTGCTTGACCTCGTGCTCGATCTCGTCGATACGTTGGATGTCGAATCCCGCCTTCTCCTTGATGACCGCCAAGGCCTTCTCGGGCACGACACCCATTCGTGCCCAGGCCTCACAGGCGAGGATCTCGATTTGGAGCCAGATCCGGAACTTGTTCTCAGGCTCCCAGATGCGCCCCATCTCGGGCCGTGTATAGCGTTCTATCATCCTGTCCCCCGATACGTTTTCGATCCATGGATACGAACCCGCACCTGCTCAGCAACATCCGGATTCCTGCACGTCCTCGCCCACGAGGATGGGATCGGTGACACGGTCCTGCCCGGCGACCCGGACCTGGATGTGATGACAATCGTTTTTCTGGAGCACCCTCAGGGCATTGAGATGCGCCATCTCCTCCTGGTTGTTGACCTGGCTCAGGTGCGCCAGCACCACGTGGCTGAGATCGCTGTGCAAGAGGTCCGACAGGAGGATTGAGGAATCCTCGTTGGAGAGGTGTCCGAACATCCCCTTGATCCGCTGCTTGAGCCACCAGGGATAGGGGCCGCGCACCAGCATGCCGGGATCGTGGTTTGATTCGAGGATGAGGCAATGGGACCCCCGGAGGGATTCCCTCACCAGATGCGTGGTTTTTCCCAGGTCGGTCGCCACCCCCAGCTTTGCCCCTCCGCTGTGGATGCAGAAGCCGACCGGATCGGCGGCATCATGGAGCACGGAGAAGGATTCGAAGGTAATATCCTGGATGTCGAAGTGTTTGCCCGGGGAAAAGGTGTGTACGTTCCTGAACCGGCTCCCCTTGTCATGCTTGATGGCGTCCCATGTCCCCCGGCTGAGGTAAACGGGAATGTCGAGCCGCTTGCTGAGGGTCTCCAGCCCCCTCAGGTGGTCTGCGTGCTCATGGGATATCACCACCCCGTGCAGCTCCTCGGGGCTGATCCCTATCGAGGAGAGCCGCCGTAAGATCTCCCGGCAACTGAATCCCGCATCGATGAGCACCCTGGCCCTGGACGATGCCACCAGCGTAGCGTTGCCGGAACTCCCGCTTCCCAGTACACAGATCCTCACTCCCCGCTCCCCCCTCCCCGCATCGTTCAGGTCCCGGTATGGCCGAATCCGCCATCCATCCTCTCGGAATCGGGCAGGTCGCTCACCTCTTCCCAGGATGCAGTAATGACCGGTTGAATGACCATCTGTGCGATCCGGTCCCCCCGTTTGACCTCAAACGGCAGGTGCCCGAGATTGATGAGAATGACCCGTATCTCACCCCGGTAATCCGCGTCAATGGTACCGGGGGTGTTCAGAAGACCGATGCCGTGCTTGAGCGCCAGCCCGCTCCGGGGGCGTATCTGTGCCTCGTACCCGGTGGGGATCGCGATGGCGACACCGGTGGGTATAACCGCCCGTTCCCCCGGCGATATGCTCACGGTCTGCGGCACTGCTGCAAAGATGTCCATCCCCGATGCATGCGAGGTCATATAGGTCGGATAGGGGATGTCATGGTTCCCTGCGAGTCGTTTTATGGAAATGTTGAGTCGATGCATACGCCTTGTATCAACAGGTCAAGGGCCTCTTCCCGATCGGGACCCCGTTCAGGGGACCGATGGTGGCCAGATTGAGATACCGTGTATCCATGATCCGATTGGCAAGTGCCGCAATGTCCGCACCGGTGACCTGCTCGATGGCCTCCAATGTCTCGGTGAGGGTGAAGTGCCGCCCGAAGTACATCTCCTGCTTGGCAATCCTGCTCATGCGATTTATGGTACTTTCCAGCCCGAGCATCATATTTCCCTTGAGCTGATTCTGTGCCTTCTTCAGCTCATCATCGGGCACACCATGTGCCTTGAGCCTCCGGAACTCCTCCAGGATCAGGTCCGTCACTTCTTCCGCGCTCTCCTTCTTGGTCCCGGCGTACACCACCAGCATCCCCGCGTCCCGGTACGAGGACCAATATGAATAGACCGCGTAGGCAAGCCCCCTCTCCTCCCGGATGGTCTGAAAAAGGCGGGAGCTCAATCCGCTTCCCAGTATGGTATTGAGAAGGTACCCGGCATACCGCGCATCATCCGTCTGGGGCAGACCTGCGGTCCCCAGGCAGAGATGCACCTGTTCCAGCTCCTTCTCCTTCACCGAAATGTGGGGGACAATCCCGGGCGGCGGTTCCATGGGGAATGAATGGGAATCCCGCGCAGCGGGGATGACATCGCGCACCATGTCCACGAATTGTTCATGATCCAGATTCCCGGCGGCAGCCAGGATGATCTGCTTCGGCTGGTATGCCTTTTTGTAGTAATCCCTCAGGGTTTTGCAGGACACGGCTCCCACCGTGGACCGCACCCCGATGATCGGCCTTCCGAGGGGATGCCCCTCCCAGAATCCCTGGGTCAGGAGATCATGGATGTAATCATCAGGGGTGTCCTCGATGGACCGAATCTCCTCCAGTATCACCGCCCTTTCCCGCTCCAATTCATCCTCGGGAAAGAGGGGATGCAAAAGGATGTCGATCATGAGGTCCATGGCCTTGGGAAGGGTTTCATCGAGACAGTTTGCCAGAAAGCAGGTGTATTCCCGCGAGGTGAATGCATCGAGGTGACCGCCCATGGAATCGATTTCAATGGCGATATCGCGGGCTGAACGACTCGTGGTGCCCTTGAAGAGCATATGCTCGATGAAATGGGTGATCCCGTTCACCGGCTGCGGTTCAACCCTGGAGCCTCCGATGATCCAGAAACCGAAGGCCACGGAACGTACGAAGGGGAGACGTTCGGTGACCACCCGCATGCCGTTCTCCAGGGTCGATTCCCGATACTGGCCCGTGAATTCCTCCGGGCTCAATGGCGTCCCCCGCCGCCGCGGCGCGGATCGCGATCCTGCCGAAAACGTCCTCCATCCCTGGAGTGCGAAGGTCTGCCCCGGTCGTAACGACGATCCCTGTCATCATGACGCGGGGGGCGAGAATGGGGAGGAGGAGGGACATACCCCTCCGGCTTGGGGAGGAGCTCCTTGTGACTCAGTTTCACCTTGCCTTCGGGATCGATGTCGATGACCTTGACCTGGATCTTCTCGCCATCCTTGAGCTCGTCCTCCACCCGTCGTACGAAATTGTAGCTGATCTCCGTTTTATGGAGGAGCCCGTCGGTGCTGGGGAGGATTTCGACGAAGGCCCCGAACTCGCAGATCTTCTTCACCACCCCTTCGTACACCTTCCCGACCTCCGGTTCCTCGATAAGGGCGAGTATTCGGTCCCGGGCCTCCTTGTTCTTGTCCTCCTCGGTGGAGGAGATGGTGACCTTCCCTTCGTCGTCGATATCGATCTTCACCCCGGTCTGGTCAATGAGCCCACGGATGGTCTTCCCGCCGGGGCCGATGACCAATCCTATCTTTTCCTTGGGGACCTGGACGAAGAGGATCTTTGGTGCGTACTGCGAGATATTCGGCCTGGGGCTCGCCAGCGCCTCCATCATCTTGTCCAGGATGATCATCCTGCCCTCCCGCGCCTGCTTGAGGGCCTGGGCCATGACCTCCTTGGTCACCCCTGCGATCTTCACATCCATCTGGAAGGCGGTGATCCCCTCCCGGGTCCCGGCCACCTTGAAATCCATATCCCCCAGGTGGTCCTCCATTCCCATGATATCGCTCAGGATGGCGAATTCATCCCCCTCCTTGACCAGTCCCATGGCAATCCCCGCAACGGGTGAGTGTATAGGAACACCGGCATCCATCAGGGAGAGGGTGCCGCCGCATACCGATGCCATGGACGAGGAACCGTTGGATTCCAGGACATCGGACACGATGCGGATCGTATAGGGAAAGATCTCCTGAGAGGGGATTACGGCCTGAATGGCCCGTTCAGCAAGGACACCATGCCCGATCTCCCTGCGCCCCGGGGATCCCAGAAACTTCACCTCACCCACGCTGAAGGGCGGAAAGTTGTAATGGAGCATAAAGCTCTTGTACCGCTCGCCCAGCAGGTCATCGATCTTTTTCTCATCCTCGGGGGTACCAAGGGTTGCAATGGCGAGCGCCTGGGTCTCCCCCCGTGTGAACAGGGCGGAGCCATGCGTCCGGGGAAGGATCGCCACGCGTGAATCAATGGGCCTTATTGCGTCCCAGGCCCTCCCGTCCGGTCTCTTCTTGTGTGAAAGGATCTGGGTGCGGGCGATCTCCTTGGTGACGTCCTCGATGATGTGCTTGACTGCACGCCGGGTCTCCTGATCCTCCTCGTCGGGGGCGAATTTTTCGACTGCCTGGTCGGTGATCTCGGAAAGCCTGCAGCTTCGTTCCAGCTTCCCAGGGATAAAGATGCCCTCCTCGATAAGCGGGACGGCAAAGTCCCGCACCTTTTCGACCAGGCCGGGATCGATCGATTTCTCCTCCACCGTTTCCTTGGGCAGGCCGACCTTTTCCCTCAGCCGTTCCTGCAGGTCGATAATGGGCTGAAGCTGCTCATGGGCAAAGAATATTGCGTTCAGCAGCACCTCTTCGGGCACCTCCTTGGCCATTCCCTCGACCATGGTGACCGCATCCCTGGTGCCGGCGACAATGATGTTGATGCTGCTTTCCTCGAGCTGCGTGTAGGTCGGATTGATGATGAATTCGCCCCCGACCATCCCGATCCTGACCGCGCCGACCGGCTCCAGAAAGGGGATGGGCGAGATATAGAGTGCACAGGAGGCGCCGATCAGGGAGAGGACATCCGGGTCATTCTCCTGGTCGGCGGAGAGCACCATGGCGATGACCTGGGTCTCCTTGGAAAATTCCTTTGGGAAAAGGGGACGGATGGGACGATCGATCAACCGCGCGGTGAGGGTTTCCTTTTCTCCGGGCCTGCCCTCTCGTTTGAAGAATCCGCCCGGAATCTTTCCCGCTGCGTATGATTTTTCCATATAATTGACGGTCAGAGGGAAAAAATCGATCCCCTCCCTGCCCTCCTTTGCGCTCACCGCGCTTACCAGCACCACCGTGTCCCCGTATGTGACTGTTGCCGACCCGTTCGCCTGCTTCGCCATCAGCCCGGTGGTGATGGTTAACGTCCTTCCGCCGAACTCCATTTCAAAAATTTCAACCATTTACTCGTACCTCCACGTCCCTTTTCCTCCATCCTATTTTCTGAGGCCCAGCCTGTCGATGATCGTCTTATATCGACCCATGTCCTTGTCCTTGAGATAATTCAAAAGCCTGCGACGCTGACCGACCAGCTTGAGGAGCCCTCTGCGGGAATGGTGATCCTTCTTGTGTACCTTGAAATGCTCGGTCAGATACGATATCCTGCCGCTCAATATGGCAATCTGCACCTCCGGTGACCCTGTATCCTGCTCATGAAGCTTATAGGTGTTGATGAGTTCTTGTTTTTGTTCCTTGGCGAGTGTCATCGCTCCAAACCTCCTTTCCTATGTAAAATACAATAAATAAATGTATCACACTGCTGCAATAAAGTAAAGCATTATCGGGGCTGAATGTCTCTATTTCTCGCTGTATTGCGCGCACGCACCGGCCGACTCCCACACCCTCACCCATTCCACCTCCACCGGTTCCCCCTCAATCCTCTTTTTAAATTCCATAAATATATAGCGGGAGAGATTCTCCGAGGAGGGGTTTTGCTGCGTAAACGGCGGGACCTCATTCAGGAAGGCATGGTCGAGCACGGAAAGGATCTCGTCGAGCCATGTCTTCATGACCTTGAAATCGATGCCGATGCCGATCCTGTTCAGCCGGTCGGTCTTCACCGTCACCTGGACGCGCCAGTTGTGTCCATGGAGTCTTTCGCACTTCCCCTCGTATTCCCTGAGCTGATGGGCCGATGCAAATCCCGATTCCACCATGAGTCTATACATGTTCACCCCTCGTCAATCCTGCCGATGATCCCCTGTATCTCGGCGAGCAATGCCTGAACCAGTT
>JBLIRP010000056.1:0-26247 GCA_049472355.1 bacterium
ACGGTCAAGGAACTTGAGGACAAATTTTCCAAATCCTCCTCAGCGGTGTTTGCAGAATTCAAGGGACTCAGCGTCCAAAGCATGGAAGACCTGAGGAATCGCTCCAGGCAGGCCCATGTGGAATTCCACGTTTTAAAGAACACCCTTGCGGAGAGGGCCTTTCAGGTGCTGAACCTGAGCGGCGGGGAGACCCTGTTTATCGGCCCCACGGCCGTGGCCTTCGGCGTGGATGACCCGGTGATTCCCATCAAGGTGCTGAAGGATTTTGCCAAGGAAAACCCGCAACTGGTCCTTAAGGGAGGGGTCATCGAGGGAAAGCTGATTGCGGAAAACGCAATCGGCGCCATCGCTGACCTTCCGCCGCGAGAGATACTGCTGAGTCAGTTATTGATGCAGATGCAGGCCCCCTTGACAGGCCTGGTCAATACGTTGAGCTCCCCCCTCAGGGGACTGCTCAACTGCCTCAAGGCGTTAGAACAGAAGAAGTCCCAGGGGTAACGGCGCTGTTTCCCTTCGCCCGGGGAGCAGGGTTTTTCTGGGAGCAGGACGGTACAACAGGGCGCAACACGATGACAGCGCAGACGACAAGGAGGAAGGTATGGCTGGACTTACGAAAGAGGATGTTATCAACTTCATCTCCAACATGACCGTCATGGAATTGTCCGAAATGGTCAAGGAGATGGAAGACAAATTCGGCGTGTCCGCTGCGGCCCCGATGCCCATGATGTTTGCAGGGGCCGGCCCCGCGCAGGCCGAGAAGCAAGAGGAAGAACAGACGGAATTTACCGTCCACCTCACCGGTATCGGTGATCAGAAGATCCAGGTCATCAAGGAGGTCCGGGCCCTCACCGGGCTGGGACTGAAGGAGGCGAAGGAACTGGTGGATAACGCACCCAAGCCCCTCAAAGAGCATGTCTCCAAGGAAGAGGCGGAAAAGATCAAGGCAGCCATCGAGAAGGTGGGTGGAGCGGTGGAGATCAAGTAGCCGAAGCCCTGCACGATGGCCCGTCACAGGTGAGATGCCGGACCCATACCTCCAGGTATGGGTTTCATGCTGATCAAAAATACTTTTGGTCAAAAGAGGTTTTATATGGTAACCAATTTTAGGAGTGTCAAGCGGGGACGGAGGAATTTCGCGAAGATACCGGAGATTATGGCGGTCCCCAACCTCATCGAGATCCAGAAGAGTTCCTACGAGAAATTTCTCCAGAGGGAAGCGCCTCAAGAAGCCCGGATTGACGAAGGCTTGCAGGGGGTATTCAAAAGCGTCTTCCCTATAACCGATTTTAGCGACACCTGTTCGCTGGAATTCGTTTCCTACAGTTTCGGAGAGCCGAAGTACAGCGTCAAGGAATGCCATCAGCGGGGGATGACCTACGCGGCCGCCATCAAGGTGGTGGTACGCCTTATCGTATGGGTCAAAAACAAGGAGCAGCAGCCCGCAACCCGATCCATCAGGGATATCAAGGAGCAGGAGATATACCTGGGTGAAATACCCCTGATGACCGAGAATGGGACGTTTATCATCAACGGGACCGAGCGGGCGATTGTGAGTCAGATGCATCGATCCCCCGGGGTCTTCTTCGGTCATGACAAGGGGAAGACCTATTCCGGCCAGAAAATCGTCTATACCGCCCGTATCATCCCCTATCGCGGGTCATGGGTTGAATTCGAGATCTGCAGCAAGGATATCCTGTACCTGAGAATCGACCGCAGGAGAAAGATCATCGCCACCGTCCTGCTGAGGGCGATGGGGATAGAGTCCGATGAGGAGATCCTGAAGCGGTTCTATCAAACCGAAAAGGTGATCCTGGGGGAGGATAATGTCTGGACCAAGCTGCTCGATCCCGAAGCTCACATAGGAGAGAGGGTCAGCGCGGATATACCGGATCCCCAGACGGGAAAGGTGATTGTCAAGGCAAACACCAAGATAGGCAAGGCCAATCTTAAACGCATGATGGAATCCGGCATCGATCGCATCCCGGTCGAAGAGGAGCAGTTGATCGGCCACTACCTGGCCTCGGACATCATCGACATGGAGACGGGCGAGATCCTCTTCGAGGTCAACTCCCCGGTGACGGTTGACACCCTCTTTACCTGCAAGGAAAAGGGGATACACGAGATCGAGTTGCTCGTCATCGAAGGGAGCAAAATCGGTCAATCACTGAGGGATACAACGGCCAAGGATCCCATTAAAACGAAAACCGATGCCCTGATCGATATATACAAGCGAATGCGACCGGGGGACCCCCCCACGCCGGAAAGCGCCCAGACCCTGTTCAATCATATGTTCTTCGATCACAAGCGCTACGACCTTTCACGGGTGGGCCGCCTGATCATGAACCGGCGGCTCGAAGTCGATAACCCCATCGACGAAAGGCTCCTCACTGAATCGGACTTCATGGAAACCATCCGGTACCTCCTGCAGTTGCAGAACGGCTATGGGTATGTCGACGATATCGATCACCTGGGGAATCGCCGGGTGAGATCGGTCGGGGAATTGCTTGAAAACCAGTTCAGAATCGGTCTGGTGAGGATGGAACGGGCCATACGGGAGCGCATGAGCATCCAGGACATGGAAACGGTCATGCCGCATGACATCGTCAATTCGAAGCCGGTTGCAGCGGTCATCAAGGAATTTTTCGGCAGCAGCCAGCTCTCCCAGTTTCTCGATCAGACCAACCCGCTCTCCGAGCTCACCCACAAGAGACGTCTGAGCGCCCTGGGCCCCGGAAGCCTCAGCAGGGAACGCGCCGGGTTTGAGGTGCGCGACGTCCATTCGACCCACTACGGCCGTATCTGCCCCATAGAAACCCCTGAAGGCCCGAATATCGGGCTCATTTCCTCGCTGTCCACCTTTGCCCGGGTGAATGAGTTCGGCTTTATAGAGACCCCGTATCGAAGGGTGGTCAACGGGCAGGTGACCGATGAAATCGTGTTCCTGACGGCAAGCGAAGAGGAAAACTATGTGGTCGCCCAGGCCAATGCCCCTATCGACGAGAACGGCTACTTTCTCACCGACAGGGTGAATGTGCGGCAGGGAGGGGAATTCAAGAAGCTTTCCGCCGATCAGATCGATTTCATGGATGTTTCCCCCAAGCAACTGGTGAGCGTATCCACCTCGCTCATCCCCTTCCTTGAACACGACGACGCCAACCGTGCCCTCATGGGATCCAACATGCAGCGCCAGGCGGTCCCGCTGCTCAAACCCTCCGCCCCCTTAGTGGGAACAGGCATGGAAGGGATCGTTGCCCGGGACTCCGGCGCCATTATGATGGCGAAAAGGGCAGGCGTGGTGGAAAGCGTATCGGCAAACCGGATCATCATCCGCGCCGACCAGGAGCCCGAAGCGCTGGTGGAGGGCGGCGGCGAGCCGATCATGGATATCTATGAATTGACGAAATTCCAGCGCTCCAATCAAAACACCTGTCTGAACCAAAGGCCGATGGTCCAGGTGGGACAGCGGGTGGAGACTGGGGAATTGATTGCCGACGGTGCCGCCACCGACCATGGCGAGCTTGCCCTGGGCCAGAATGTGCTCGTGGCATTCATGCCGTGGGGCGGGTACAATTTCGAGGACGCCATCCTGATCAGTGAAAACCTGGTAAAGGATGACCGCTACACCTCCATTCACATAGAGGAGTTCGATATCGAGGTGCGCGATACGAAACTGGGTAAGGAGGAGATCACCAGGGAGATCCCCAATGTTGGTGAGGAGGCCCTGAAAAATCTCGATGAAAGCGGCATCATCCGCATCGGCGCCGAGGTGAAGCCCGGGGATATCCTGGTGGGAAAGGTGACCCCGAAGGGGGAGACCCAGTTGACCCCGGAAGAGAAGCTCCTCAGGGCGATTTTCGGAGAAAAGGCGGCCGATGTGCGCGATGCATCCCTTTCGGTGCCGCCAGGCATCGACGGGGTGGTGGTGGATGTCAAGGTCTTCTCGCGGAAAGGGGTGGAAAAGGACCAGCGGACCAAGGACATCGAGGATGAAGAGGTCTCCAATCTCAAGCGGAGTCTCCGGGACGAGATCAAGATCGTGGAGGCCCAGAAGTCAAAATTGATGCAAGGCATTCTTTCGGAGCACAGCATCGACGATGAGCCCGCACCCGCACCCGCAGATATCGAGGAATTCGGGTCCATCGACCAATCCATGATCAAGCCGCAGATGGAGGAGATCGAAAGCTGGGCGGATTCCCAGATCGATTACTACCAGAATATCTTTCATGAAAAGCTCTCCCGCCTGGAAAAGGGGGGCGAACTGCCGCCGGGGGTTATCAAGCTGGTAAAGGTTTACATTGCGATGAAGAGAAAGCTCTCGGTCGGAGACAAGATGGCGGGAAGGCATGGAAACAAGGGCGTGGTTTCAAAGATCCTCCCCCAGGAGGATATGCCCTTCCTCCCGGACGGCACACCCGTGGAAATCGTGCTGAATCCCCTGGGGGTGCCCTCGCGAATGAACGTGGGACAGATACTGGAGACCCACCTGGGATGGGCGGCCAGCGCCCTCGGGCTCCACATGGCCACCCCGGTGTTTGACGGGGCGAGCGTGAACCAGATCAAGGAGACCCTCCAGGAGGCCGGGATTCCGGATTCCGGAAGGACCATTCTCTACGACGGAAGAAGCGGGGAGCCCTTTCTGCAGGAGGTGACCGTAGGATATATCTATATCCTCAAGCTGGCCCACCTCGTTGACGACAAGATCCATGCCAGGTCCATCGGTCCCTACTCGCTGGTCACCCAGCAGCCCCTCGGCGGGAAGGCGCAGTTCGGAGGCCAGCGGTTCGGGGAGATGGAGGTATGGGCGCTCGAGGCATATGGAGCCGCTTACACCCTCCAGGAGATCCTGACCGTAAAATCGGATGACGTGGCAGGGAGGACGGATGCCTATGAGGCAATTGTCAAGGGTGAAGACCTGAAGGATCCGGGTGTCCCCGAATCATTCAATGTCCTGGTCAAGGAGCTCCAGAGCCTCTGCCTGGACGTTGAGCTCTTAAAAGAGGAGCAGAAATAAGGAGGAGTACTACATTGCGATCCTATCGTGGCTTTATGAATAAATCGAGAGAGCGGATCGAATTCGACTCTATCCGCATAGGGCTGGCCTCTCCCGAAAAGATCAGATCCTGGTCCCACGGAGAGGTGAAAAAGCCCGAGACCATCAACTACCGGACCTTCAAACCGGAAAAAGACGGCCTTTTCTGCGCGAAGATCTTCGGACCTACGAAGGACTGGGAGTGCAACTGCGGTAAATACAAGCGAATGAAACACCGCGGTGTGGTCTGCGACAAGTGCGGTGTGGAGGTGATCCAGTCGAAGGTGCGAAGGGAACGGCTCGGGCATATCGAACTGGCCTGCCCGGTCTCCCATGTCTGGTTTTTCAAGGGCCTTCCCAGCCGCATCGGCCATCTGCTCGACATGACCCTCAGGGACCTGGAAAAGATCCTCTATTTTGAGGCATACGTGGTCATCGAGCCGGGGGATACGGACCTCCAGCCGCAGGAAATCCTGACCGAGGAGAAATTCCGCAAGGCGCGCGAGCAATTCGGGGACCGATTCGAGGCAGGGATGGGCGCGGAGGCGATCCACACCATGCTCGCACGGCTGGAGATTCCCAAGCTCGCCCAGGACCTTCGCGAGGAAATGCGACAGACCTCCTCTGCCCAACAGGAGAAAAAGCTTGCCAAACGGCTCAAGGTGGTGGAGGCGTTCCTCCATTCCGGAAACAAGCCCGAGTGGATGATCCTGGAGGTCATACCGGTCATCCCGCCGGACCTTCGGCCGCTGGTGCCGCTGGACGGGGGGCGGTTTGCCACCTCCGACCTCAACGATCTCTACCGGCGGGTCATCAACCGCAACAACCGCCTCAAGAGACTCATCGAGCTCAACGCCCCCGACGTGATCATACGCAACGAAAAGCGCATGCTCCAGGAGGCGGTGGATGCCCTCTTTGACAACGGACGACGGGGGAGGGTCCTGAGGGGCGCCAACAATCGTCCCCTCAAGTCACTGAGCGACATGCTCAAGGGGAAACAGGGGCGATTCAGGCAGAACCTCCTTGGCAAGCGGGTGGATTATTCCGGCCGCTCGGTGATCGTGGTGGAGCCCGAGCTGAAACTTCACCAGTGCGGCCTTCCGAAGCAGATGGCCCTCGAACTTTTCAAGCCTTTTATTTACAGCAAGTTGGAGGAAATGGGATACGTCACCACCATCAAAAGCGCCAAGAAGATGGTGGAAAAACAGCGCCCTGAAATATGGGAGATTCTGGAGGAGGTCATCACCGAGCACCCGGTGCTGTTGAACAGGGCCCCCACGTTGCACCGCCTCGGGATACAGGCGTTCGAACCGGTCCTCGTCGAGGGAAAGGCGATCAGGATCCACCCCTTGGTATGCGCGGCATTCAATGCCGACTTTGACGGGGATCAGATGGCCGTTCACATCCCCCTCTCCTTCGAGGCCCAGATCGAGGCCCGCGTGCTGATGATGTCCACCAATAACATCCTCTCCCCGGCAAACGGCGAACCGCTCGCGGTCCCCAGCCAGGATATCGTGCTCGGCTGCTACTTTCTCACCAAGGCGAAGATCGGAGAAAAGGGGGAGGGAAAGGCCTTTTCCGATGCGGACGAGGCCCTTCTGGCCTGCAATTGCGGCGCAGTCAGCCTCCAGTCCAAGATAAAGGTCCGCATCAACGGGGAACTGATGGCGACCACCCCGGGACGGATCATCTTCAACAACATCCTTCCTCCGGGATTTGACTTTGTGAACCAGGAGCTGAAGAAAAAGGACATCATCCGGATTGTTGCACAGTGCGTGAGAAAGTGCCCCCAAAGCGAGACATTGACCCTCCTCGACGATCTGAAGGAGATCGGTTTCCGATATGCCACCGCATCCGGCATCTCCATCTCCATCGATGACATCCAGGTCCCCTCCAGGAAGGATGAGTTGATCACCAGGGCCGAACAGGAGGTCATCGAGGTGGAGCAGCAGCACCTCGACGGGATCATTACCGACGGCGAGCGTTACAACAAGGTGGTGGATATATGGTCCAGGGTCACCGAACAGGTTTCGGACGAGATGTTCATTGAACTCAAGAACATGGACAAGGTGGCGGGCCGAGGACGTTCGATGCACACCGGGGAGTTCAATCCAATCTACATGATGGCGGACTCAGGGGCCAGGGGAAGCAAACAGCAGATCAGGCAGCTTGCGGGCATGCGCGGGCTGATGGCCAAGCCTTCCGGCGAAATCATCGAAACACCCATCACCGCCAATTTCAAAGAGGGACTGTCGGTGTTGCAGTACTTCATCTCCACCCACGGGGCGCGCAAGGGGCTGGCGGATACGGCGCTCAAGACGGCGGATTCGGGCTACCTGACACGACGTCTGGTGGATGTGGCCCAGGATGTTATCGTGACATTTGATGACTGCGGCACGCTTGACGGCATAGAATTCACGCCGATCGTGGAAGGGGGCGAGATCATCGCCTCCATCAAGGACAGGGCGATCGGACGGGTGGCGCTCGAGGAGATCAAGGACCCCGTAACCGGGGACGTGCTGGTGAGCCCCAATCAGGAGATCGATGAAGACCTGGCCCAGCGGATCATGGATGCGGGTATCATAAGCATCAAGATCAGATCAGTCCTTACCTGCGAGGCGCGCCGGGGGGTGTGCGCCCGCTGCTACGGCACCAACCTGGCATCAGGGAAGATGGTCGAACTCGGGGAGGCGGTCGGCGTGCTTGCAGCCCAGTCCATCGGGGAGCCGGGGACCCAGTTGACCATGAGGACGTTCCACATCGGCGGGACCGCCCGTCTGACCGAGATGGAATCGACCGTTGCCGCGAAGAACAACGGGAAATTGAACTTCCATAATCTCAACACCGTGGAGAGAAGGGATGGGACCTTCATCGTGCTCAACCGCAATGGAAGCATCGGCATCGAGGACGAGACGGGGCACGAGCGGGAAATCTATCCGGTGGTGTACGGTGCGACCATAAAGGTGCCCAACGGCCAGATGGTGAGTGTCGGGCAGACCCTTGTGGAGTGGGACCCCTTTACCATCCCCATCCTCACCGAGATCGCCGGAAGGCTCTCGTACAAGGACGTGATCGACGGCACCACCATGAAGGAAGAGGTGGACGAGGTCACCGGGCTCTCCCAGAAGGTGATCATGGACCATGCGGATGAAAAGCTGCAACCGCGGTTTCAGATCAAGGGAGATCACAAGCAGCCGACCAGTTACCTCCTGCCCGCCGGTGCGCACCTGATTGTCTCGGAGGGGACCGATGTCGCCCCGGGCGACGTTATCGCCAAGATCCCTCGGGAAACCACGAAGACCAAGGATATTACCGGAGGTCTTCCCCGGGTCGCCGAATTGTTCGAGGCACGGAAACCCAAGGAATACGCCATCATCGCCGAGATCGACGGGGAGGTGAAACTTGGAGGGACCCTTAAGGGAATGCGGCGGGTGGTCATACAGAACGAGGCGGGTATGGAACAGGAATACCTTATTCCCAGAGGGAAACACATCAACGTGCACGATGGTGATCGGGTCAAGGCAGGCGAGCCCCTCATGGACGGCGCCCCGAATCCCCACGACATCCTCCGGGTCATGGGAGAAAAGGCCCTTCAGAAATACCTGGTCGATGAGGTGCAGGAGGTCTACCGGCTCCAGGGCGTCAACATCGACGACAAGCATATCGAGGTGATCGTCCGGCAGATGCTCCGCTGGGTGAGGATCGAATCGGTGGGTGACACCAAGTTTATCGTCGGCGAACAGGTGGACCGATTCCAGTTCCAGGAGGAAAACGAGCGGGTGTCCTCGCAGGGAGGACAGCCGGCGAGCGCGAAGCCGATCCTGCTCGGCATTACCAAGGCCTCCTTGAGCACGGACAGCTTCATTTCCGCTGCGTCGTTCCAGGAGATGACCCGTGTGCTCACCGAGGCGAGCGTGTGCGGGAAAAGGGATGAATTGCGCGGATTGAAGGAAAATGTCATTGTGGGCCGTCTCATTCCTGCAGGAACCGGACTGCGGCGATACCGGGATATCGATGTCAAAGAGGTCGAGGGGGATGGACCCCCACCCTCATTCCTCACTTGACAAATTATTATTAACATCTTACAATAAGGGTTCTTTTATCGGGATATACTTGGCACTGTATAGCGCAGTGAGAAGGTGGTTCCGGCCCGGTGCGTGAACAAGGGCCTCACAATTCTCTCGTTATCTCGCAATATACAACCAATTATACAACCTACGGTACAATGATTACACGGCATAGCGATATCCGCATGGCGATATCCGTATCGTTAATGATCGTACCCAAAGGGAAAGGGAATACATGCCGACCATCAATCAACTGGTAAAACAGGGGCGTGAAAAGGTAATAAAGAAGAAGGGGACACCGGCCCTTGCCTCCTGTCCTCAAAAGAGGGGGGTGTGCGTGAGGGTCTATACCACGACGCCGAAGAAACCCAATTCCGCCCTCAGGAAGGTGGCCCGCGTCAGATTGACCAACGGCAAGGAGGTGACCACCTACATTCCGGGAATCGGACACAATCTTCAGGAACATTCCATTGTGCTCATTCGCGGAGGCAGGGTCAAGGACCTTCCCGGTGTCCGCTACCATATCATTCGCGGGCATCTTGATACAGCCGGTGTGCAGAATCGTAAACAATCGCGTTCCAAGTACGGTGCAAAAAGGCCCAAATAGCACCCTCGGGGACGGATGCGGACAACGACGAACCGTCAGGAATATAAGGAGCCATCGTCAATGCCCAGGAGAAGGGTTATTACACGCAAGGACATCGAAACCGATGCACGGTACGATGACACATTGGTCGCAAAATTCATCAACCATCTCATGAAGGATGGGAAAAAAAGCACCGCGGAAAAGATCTTTTATTCGTCATTGGATTCTATCCAATCCAAGACCAAGGAGGATCCCCTCCAGTTTTTCAAGCAGGCGCTCACCAATGCTAAGCCGGTCCTGGAGGTGAAATCCAGGAGGGTGGGAGGCTCGACCTATCAGGTGCCGGTTGAGATTCGTCCGCGCCGGCGCGTTGCCCTGGCAATACGATGGATTATCGGCTTTGCCCGTCAGCAGAAGGGCAAGAGCATGGTAGACGCCCTCGCAAACGAACTGCTCGATGCAGCGAACAACCGGGGGGCCACAATAAAGAAAAAAGAGGATACCCACAAGATGGCCGAGGCCAATAAGGCATTCGCCCATTACAAGTGGTAATGTTGAGGAGACTGTCGTGTCAGGCCAATTCCCGATGGAAAAAATCAGAAATATCGGCATCATGGCCCATATCGACGCCGGGAAAACCACCACCACCGAGCGGATCCTTTTCTACAGCGGGATCACGTACAAGATCGGCGAAGTGGACGAAGGTTCGACGGAGATGGACTGGATGGATCAGGAACGGGAACGGGGTATCACCATTACCTCTGCCGCAACGACCTGCTTCTGGAAAGGGTATCGAATCAATATCATCGATACCCCGGGGCATGTGGATTTCACCGCCGAGGTGGAACGCTCCCTCAGGATCCTGGACGGGTCCGTTGCCGTTTTCTGCGGGGTCAACGGTGTTGAACCCCAGTCGGAGACCGTATGGAGACAGGCGGACCGGTATCATATCCCCCGGATATCCTTTATCAATAAAATGGATCGCATCGGGGCCGACTATTTCAGGGCGGTGGATATGATACGCACGCGCCTCGGTGCACAGCCACTGCCGCTTCAGATCCCTATAGGAAGTGAAGCCGATTTTCGCGGCGTGGTGGACCTCATCAGCTTCGAATCGATCATCTGGGAAGAGGAGGCCCTGGGCGCCACCTTTCATACGGAACCGGTCCCCGAGGAACTCAGCCAGATCGCCCGCGAATACCGGTCAAGGCTCATAGAAGCCGCTGCGGAGCAGGATGACGGGCTCATGGAGCAATACCTGGAGACAGGGGGATTGAACACCGAGGAGATTATCAAGGGGGTGCGTCTGGGAACGCTGAACCTGAAATTTGTGCCGGTCCTCTGCGGTGCCGCCTTCAAGAACAAAGGCGTGCAGCCGCTTCTGGACGCGGTGGTCAATTTCCTCCCCTCCCCCCTCGACGTTCCTCCCATCACCGGTCCGAATCCCAAAACAGGCAAGGTGGAACAACGAAAATCAGACATCAACGAGCCGTTTGCAGCGCTCGTGTTCAAGATCATGAACGATGCGTATGTGGGAAACCTGGCCTACATCAGGGCCTATTCAGGGATGATCCATACCGGAACCACGGTGTACAATGCCACCAAGGACTGCAAGGAGCGTATCAGCCGGCTGCTGAAGATCCATGCAAACAAGCGCCAGGACATCAAGGAGGTGTATGCCGGGGAAATAGCGGCCGCAGCCGGTTTCAAACGGATTTCCACCGGGGATACCATCTGCGCGCCGGGGCATCCCATTATCCTGGAGTCCATGATGTTTCCGGAACCCGTGGTGTCGGTCGCCATCGAGCCGAGGACCAAGAACGATCAGGACATGCTCACCGAGGTCCTGATGAAGCTCGGCCAGGAGGACCCTACCTTCCGGTTCAAGGTGGATGATGAAACCGGGCAGACGATCATCTCCGGCATGGGCGAATTGCACCTGGAGATACTCACCGAACGTATGCTCCGTGAGTACAAGGTGAACGCCAAGATCGGAAAACCGCAGGTGGCGTATAAGGAGACCATTGCCTGCCAGGGAACCGCCGAGGAAAAGTTCGTCCGGCAGATGGGGCAGCGGGGCCAGTTTGCCCACGTGGTGGTGATGCTCGAACCCCAGCCCAGGGGCAAGGGATTTTTTTTTCAAAACCTGGCGCCTGCAGAAAAGATCCCGAAGGAATACATCCCTTCCATCGAGCAGGGGATCAGGGAAACCCTGGAGACCGGAATCCTGGCGGGATATCCCATGATCGATGTAAAGGCCGCGTTGCTTGACGGCTCCGCCCATGAGGTCGATTCATCCGATCTCTCCTTCAAGGTGGCGGGCGCCATTGCGACAAAAAAGGCGGCAATGGCGGCGAATCCGTTGCTCCTGGAACCTGTCATGGAGGTGGAGGCGGTCATCCCCGAGGAGTACATGGGGGATGTGATCGCCCACCTCAATGCAAAGAGGGGAAAGATCGAGGGGATGGAAATACGCAGCGGCGCCCAGGTGATCAAGGCAAAGGTTCCTCTTTCCGAAATGTTCGGATATGCAACCGATTTGCGATCCATGACCCAGGGGCGGGGAACGTATTCGATGCAATTCAACACATACGATGAGGTGCCTCAACAGATCTCCGAAGGATTATTGGCCAGAATATATCGAAGATAGACAAAACAGGAGGAAGACCGATGGCTAAGGAGAAATTTGAGAGGAAGAAGCCGCATGTCAATGTTGGGACCATAGGGCATGTGGATCATGGGAAGACGACGCTCACCGCGGCGATGACCCAGGTGCTGGAGAAGAAGGGGTTTGCGAAGTTCATCCCCTTTGACGAGATCGACAAGGCCCCCGAGGAAAAGGAGCGCGGGATCACCATAGCGACGGCCCATGTGGAGTATGAGACGGCAAACAGGCACTATGCGCATGTGGACTGTCCCGGTCATGCGGACTACGTGAAAAACATGCTCACGGGTGCGGCCCAGATGGACGGGGCGATACTGGTGGTGTCCGCGGCGGACGGGCCCATGCCGCAGACCCGGGAGCATATATTGCTGGCCAGGCAGGTGGGGGTTCCCTATATCGTGGTCTTCATGAACAAGGTGGACATGGTGGACGATCCCGAGCTGCTGGACCTGGTTGAGCTGGAGGTGCGGGAGCTGTTGAGCCAGTATGAGTTTCCCGGAGACGACATTCCCATCATCCGGGGCTCCGCACTCAAGGCGCTCGAGAGCGGGAATCCCGATGCGGAGGAGACCAAGTGCATCTTCGAGCTCCTCGATGCGGTGGACAGCTACATCCCCACCCCCCAGCGCGACATCGACAAGCCGTTCCTGATGCCGGTGGAGGACGTGTTCACCATTTCCGGCCGCGGGACCGTGGCCACGGGGCGCGTGGAGCGCGGCGTGGTCAAGGTCAGCGACGAGGTGGAGCTGGTGGGGCTCAGGCCCACGCAGAAGACGGTGGCCACCGGGGTGGAGATGTTCCGGAAGCTGCTGGATGAGGGACAGGCCGGCGACAACATCGGGGTGCTCCTGCGGGGCACGAAGCGCGAGGAGGTGGAGCGCGGCATGGTGCTGGCCAAGCCGGGCAGCATCACCCCTCACACCAAGTTCAAGGCGGAGGTGTACGTGCTGACCAAGGAGGAAGGCGGACGGCATACCCCGTTCTTTGAAGGGTACCGGCCCCAGTTCTATTTCCGGACCACGGACGTGACCGGTTCAGTCCATCTGCCGGAGGGCACCGAGATGATCATGCCCGGCGACAACACCCGCATCAGCGCCGAGTTGATCACCCCCATCGCCATGGAAAAGGAGCTGCGTTTCGCCATCCGTGAAGGCGGCCGCACCGTCGGCGCCGGCGTGGTCAGCGAGATTATCGAGTAGTGGACTGAATAGGGACGGGACGGAAGGCACAACAGGGGTGCAGTATCCCCGTATATGAAGGAAGTGATTATCGATGAGCCAAAGGATAAGAATTCGATTACGGGCTTATGATCATAACATCCTGGATCAATCAGCCGGAGAGATCGTAGAGCGGGCAAAAAGCACCGGGGCGCGGGTGGCGGGGCCGATCCCTCTGCCGACGCAAAAGACCCGCTACACCGTATTGCGGTCGCCGCACATTGACAAAAAATCCAGGGAACAGTTCGAGATCCGTACGCATAAACGCATCCTGGACATATTGGAGCCGACCTCGCAGACGGTGGATGCACTGATGCATCTGGATCTTCCCGCCGGTATCGATGTGGAGATCAAGCTGTAGGATCGATGACTTAACGATTTGGTCGTGTGAATGGAGTGGCAATGAAGCTCGACATAATGGACAGAAACGGTCAGCAGACGACTCAGGTCGACCTGCCCGACGACATCTTCGCTGCGCCGGTGAAGGAACACCTCATCCACGATGTGGTGCGCTATCAGATGGCAAAGCGGCGGCGGGGCACCTCGGCGACAAAGAACAGGTCCGCTGTTCGCGGCGGCGGCATCAAGCCCTGGCGTCAAAAGGGCACGGGCCGGGCACGGGCCGGGACCATACGATCCCCCCTGTGGGTCGGCGGAGGGATCGTTTTCGGACCTCAGCCCAGGGACTATTCATTCAAGGTAAACAAAAAGATCAGGAAGGGCGCCATCAAATCCGCACTGAGTTTCAAGGCGCAGAATCAGGATGTGCTGATGGTGGAGGATTTTGATCTCGATGAGGGGAAGACCCGCACGGCTGCGTCATTCCTTCGTGAGTGCGGCTTTGCAAGGGGTGTCCGGGTGCTGATCCTGGTGGACGGCGGCCACGAGAACCTCAAGCGTGCCAGCCGCAATATTCCCGGGGTTATGGTGCTCGACGTACAGGGGCTGAATGTCTACGACCTCCTCTGGCATCATAAGCTCCTCATCATGGAACATGCATTACCTCGGTTGCAGGAGGTCCTCGGTTCATGAAATCTCCGTATGAAATAATCAAGGTGCCGTTCATGACTGAAAAGAGCAACAAAATGAACGAGGCATACAGCAAGGTCACCTTCATCGTGGATCGCTCCGCCACCAAGGCGGAGATTGCAAAGGCCGTGAGCGAGATCTTCAATTGTCATGTGGTACGGGTGAACTCGATCCGGATGGAGGGGAAAAAGAAACGGCTCGGTGTACATCAGGGGAGACGGTCCCACTGGAAAAAGGCCATCTGCACCCTGGCGAAGGGCGAAAAGATCGATGTGGTTGAGGGTATATAACAGACTGGGACTCTGAAGGGATTTGCTATGGGCATCAGAACATACAAGCCGGTAACCTCAAGTCAGCGCTTTCGGACAGGCTTCACCTTTGACGAGGTTACCAAGGAAAAACCGGAAAAATCGCTCACCAAGAGCCTCGCCAAGACCGGCGGGAGAAATGCGAACGGAAGGATCACCTGCCGTCACAAGGGTGGCGGTCAGAAGAGAAAATACCGGATGATCGATTTCAAACGCGACAAGGATGGGGTGCCGGCCCGGGTCGCGAGCATCGAATACGACCCGAACCGCTCGGCCAGGATCGCGCTCCTTCACTATGCGGACGGGGAAAAGCGATACATCCTGGCCCCCCTTGGGTTACAGGTCGGGCAACGGGTGCTCTCAGGAGAAGGCGCCGAGATCGAGGTGGGCAATTCCCTCCCCCTGCGCAAGATCCCCCTCGGGACCATCGTGCATAACATCGAGATGAAGATGAACAAGGGGGGACAAATCGCCCGAAGCGCAGGGGCAGGCGCACAGATCCTTGCCAAGGAAGGGGACTACTGTCAGGTTAAGCTCAATTCCAGCGAGGTCAGGATGATCCACCTGAATTGCAGGGCAACCATAGGCCAGGTGGGCAACGTGGAGCATTCGAACATATCGATCGGCAAGGCAGGCAGGTCCCGGTGGCTCGGCATCAGACCAACGGTTCGAGGTGTGGCCATGAATCCCATCGACCATCCCATGGGCGGCGGCGAGGGAAGGTCATCCGGAGGCCGCCATCCCTGCACTCCATGGGGCAAACCCACCAAGGGGTATAAGACGAGAAAGAACAAGACAACCGGTCGTTACATTGTAAAGCGCAGAGGCACTAAGTAGAGGGAGGCATGTCTTGGCACGTTCACTGAAAAAAGGGCCATTCATTGATCACCACCTCGCGAAAAGGATCGAGCAGATGAATCAGACCATGGACCGCAAGGTGATCAAAACATGGTCGCGGCGATCAACCATTATCCCTGAAATGGTCGGCCACACCATTGCGGTCCACAACGGGAAGAAGTTTATCCCGGTCTATATCACGGAAAATATGGTCGGTCACAAATTGGGGGAATTCGCCCCCACCAGGACCTTCAGGGGACACGGATCAAAGGCGGAGAAGGCGACACGGGTCAAGTAGAAAAACAGCGCACCTTTTTTTAAAGGGATACGAGATGGAGTCACGAGCAACCATAAAATATCTCAGGACATCGTCAACAAAACTCAAACCGATCCTGGATCTGGTCCGGGGTAAAAGGGTGGATGAGGCGTTGACCGTACTCAAATTTACCAACAAGAAGTCTGCCCGGCTGGTGCACAAGGCCATCCGTTCAGCCTATGCCAATGCAGAGCAACTCCCGGATGCAAAGGATGCGAATCTCGAGGAGCTTTACATCGCAGAGATCTTTGCCAATCAGGGCCCGACCCTGAAACGTTTCATCCCCAAGGCACGGGGACGGGCGGGGAGGATACTGAAACGCACCAACCACATCAAGATCACACTGAGAACGATGGGGAACAATTAAGCCGGATTGGAGGAAACGATTTGGGACAAAAGGTACATCCGATAGGATTTCGATTAGGGATTATCAAGACATGGGACTCACGATGGTTCGCCAAAAAGGACTATGCCCAATTTCTCCATGAAGATCTGGAAATCCGTAAATTCGTCCGCGACCGGTTAAAGAGTGCGGGTGTATCCAAGGTGGAGATCGAACGGGCCTCGGACCGAATCAAGATCAATATTCACAGCGCGCGCCCGGGCATCATCATCGGGAAAAAGGGCTCCGAGGTCGATAAACTGAAAAACGATATCCAGCGCATGATCAAAAGACAGATCTTTATCAATATCCTGGAAATCCGAAAATCCGAGGTTGACGCGCAGTTGGTGGCTGAAAACATCGCCATGCAGCTTGAGAAACGGGTGGCATTCCGCAGGGCAATGAAGAAGAGGGTCTCCATGGCATTGAGGTTCGGCGCCGAAGGGATCAAGATCGCGTGCGCCGGCAGGTTGGGTGCGGCGGAGATGGCGCGCAGGGAATGGTACCGTGAGGGGAGGGTCCCCCTGCACACCCTGCGGGCGGACATTGATTATGGATTCGCCGTTTCCAAGACCACCTATGGGAGCATCGGGGTAAAGGTGTGGATCTTTAAGGGAGAGGTTGCGCACGAGCAGTCGATCCAGCAGTAGGGCGACCTCTCGTGTGGTGTATGACGGAAGGAAGAACGTACTATGTTAATGCCAAAAAAGATTAAATATCGCAAGCAGCAGCGGGGGAAAATGAAGGGCAAGGCGCAACGGGGGAATGAGCTTCATTTCGGTGATTACGGACTCAAGGCCCTCACCCCCGGGTGGGTCACCAACCGCCAGATCGAGGCCGCCCGTATCGCCATTACCCGCTACATAAAGCGGGGGGGGAAGATATGGATCAACATCTTCCCTGACAAGCCGATCGGACACAAGCCGGCAGAAACACGGATGGGCAAGGGCAAGGCCACGCCCGACACCTGGGTGGCAGTGGTCAAACCGGGCAGGATACTCTACGAGATGGAAGGCATCGGCATTGATGAGGCGCGGGAGGCCATGAGACTGGCCTCGCACAAGCTGTCCGTACAAACGAAATTTGTCCACCGTTAGAAGGGAAACGAGCATGAAAGCAGACGGGTTCAGGGACCTTTCAGACGAGGAGCTCAGCCATAAAGAGGCGGATTTGAGGGAGGACCTCTTCAAGCTCAACTATCAGCTTGCAACCGGGCAGTTGGAAAACAAGGCCCGGGTGAGACAGGTAAAAAAGGATATCGCACGTCTTCTGACGGTCTGCCGTGAGAGGATTCAGGCAAAGAGGGATCAAGGATAAGAAGAGGGTTACGCGATGGGAGACAGGGGCAGTCGTAAGAAGAGAATAGGGATCGTGGTGAGCAACAAGATGGATAAGACGGTGGTGGTGGAGGTGGAACGACGATTCACGCACCCGGTCTATAAGAAGATCATCAAACAAAAGAAACGCTTCAAGGCGCATGATGAACAAAACGAATGCGCGGTCGGAGACAAGGTGGTGCTCATGGAAACACGCCCGATGAGTCGTGATAAGCGATGGCGGGTCGTCTCCATTATGGAAAAGGCAAGTTGATGCAATGGGATCGGTCAGTGGCATCAATCCGTCAGCAATGACGATTGCGGATATGCGGGAAATGATGGGGGACAATAAGGCATGATTCAGGTACATACGAAGCTTGATGTGGCTGATAATACCGGTGCAAAAAAACTCAGTTGTATAAAGATCCTCGGAGGCACGCGCCGAAGGTATGCCAGGCTTGGCGATGTCATCGTGGTGACGGTCAAGGAATCCACACCCACGGCCGTGGTCAAGAAGGGAACGGTGAACAAGGCCGTCGTGGTCAGGACGAAAAAGGAATTCCGCCGCAATGACGGCTCATACATCCGGTTCGATACCAATGCAGCGGTTTTGATCAACGCGCAGGGAGAACCCATAGGCACCCGTATCTTCGGGCCCGTGGCCCGCGAGTTGCGGGCAAAACAATTCACCAAGATTATCTCCCTTGCCCCGGAGGTTATTTAGTGCTCATTGAGGAATGGTTATTATGTTCAAGAGTAAGCCGAAACACCTGATAAGCAAAACAAACAAGATCCGGAAGGATGACACCGTCTATGTCATCACGGGAAAGGACAAGGGCAAAACCGGCAAGGTGTTGCGGGTGCTGCCGAAAAAGGGGCGTGCCGTTGTAGAGAATATCAATTTCATCTACAAGCATATGAGACCTTCACAGCAGCTCCAGCAGGGGGGGATCATCAAGAGGGAGGGCCCCATTGAGATCACCAATCTCATGCCGGTGTGCAATAAATGTTCGAAGCCGACCCGGGTTGGATTCACCGTCCTGGAGGATGGGCGGAAGGTCCGGGTATGTAAGAAATGCGGCGAGGTCATGAGCTAATCGAAACCATACAAGAGTGGGGAAGAATGTTCCATGTCACGGCTCAAGGATAAATATTTACACGATGTGCTGCCTCAGTTAAAAGAGGAATTCAAGTATACCAACAACTTGCAGGCCCCGAGGCTTTCCAAGATAATCATCAATATGGGCGTTGGCGAGGCAATACAGAACGTCAAGGTGCTGGATTCCGCACAGGCGGACCTCACGGCGATCAGCGGTCAAAAACCGCTCGTTACCCGGGCGAAGAAATCCATCGCCGGTTTTAAGCTCAGAAAGGGGATGCCGATCGGGTGCAAGGTGACCCTGAGAAGGGAACGAATGTATGATTTCCTGGATAAGCTGGTGAATGTCGCACTCCCGAGGATCAGGGACTTCAAGGGGATTTCACCCAAGTCGTTTGATGGACGGGGGAACTATAATCTCGGGCTGAAGGAGCAGGTCATCTTCCCTGAGATCAACTATGACAAGATAGACAAGGTTCGCGGCATGGATGTGTGCATCGTCACCACCGCCAAATCGGATGAGGAGGCTCGATCCCTTTTGCAGCGGATGGGGATGCCGTTCAAACAATAGGTTCACGGGACACAATCCCATTCAAAGGAGAGACGAGACTACAGTGGCAAAACAATCACTCATAGTAAAGGCACGGAGAAGGCAAAAGTTCAGGGTGAGGCAATACAACCGGTGCAGGATATGCGGTCGTCCGCGGGCGTACATCAGAAAGTTCCAGATGTGTCGCATCTGTTTCAGGAATCTGGCGCTCAAGGGCGAACTCCCTGGAGTGATCAAGGCAAGCTGGTAGGAGGGGGACAATGGTTTTAACAGATCCCATTGCCGATTTATTGAATCGAATACGAAATGCGCTCTTGGCACGACATGCCAGCACCAGTATACCCTTTTCCACGATAAAGCTGGAGATCATCAAGATCATAAAGTCGGGAGGGTACATCAAAGGGTATAAGGTGTTCGACAGGGAAGGCAAGAAGGACATCCGGGTTTACCTCAAATATGATGCCCAAAGCAACGGTATCATCAAGGGATTACGAAGGATCAGCTCGCCCGGACGTCGCGTGTACGTGTCCAAGGATAAGGTGCCGAGGGTATTGGGAGGACTGGGAATGGCCGTTCTCTCAACCACCAAGGGGATTATGGCCGATGGTACCTGCCGGCAGGAAAATGTGGGCGGAGAGGTCCTCTGCTATATCTGGTAGGGCACCCGCGAAAAAGGAAATGGAGCACTTATGTCGAGAGTAGGGAAAAAACCGATCCCCGTTCCCCAGGGGGTACAGGTCACGATCAAGGACCAGCGGGTTACCGTGAAGGGGCCGAAGGGGGAACTCCATGAGGACATCCTCCCTGAGATAGGGATCGAACAACAGGACAATGAGCTCACCCTAATTCCCAGGGGAAATGATAAAAAGATCCACGCCCTTCACGGGCTGTACCGCACATTGGTCGCCAATATGGTGCATGGTGTTACCGAGGGATTTCAGAAGAACCTGAAGATCGTGGGGATAGGCTATCGTGCCAATGTCTCCGGGAAGGCGCTCAATCTTACCCTCGGCTATTCACACCCCATCAAATATGCAATCCCTGACAATATCTCCATCGAGGTGACCAAGGATAACCAGATCATCATCAAGGGAATCGACAAGCAGCGGGTCGGGCAGATAGCCGCCGAGATCAGGGACTTCAAGCGACCCGAACCTTACAAGGGCAAGGGGATCATGTACAGGGACGAGAGAATCAGAACAAAGGTCGGAAAGACAGGGGCGTAATCCAAGGAGGCCATAGCATTCATGGACAGGAAGGAAAATAGAAACGCGCGTCACGAGAGGGTCCGGAAAAAGGTCAAGGGAACCGGAGAACGGCCCAGATTGGCGGTTTTCAAAAGTGCATCCCACATCTATGCGCAGTTGATCGATGATGTTCAGTCAACCACCATTGTGAGCGCATCGACCATTGATCCCGCATTCAAAAAACAGATGTCATCGACCGGGAATATCGCTGCGGCAAAGCTGGTGGGACAGATGATCGCGGAGCGTGCAAAGGAAAAGGGTGTGGAAGCGATTATATTCGACCGGGGCGGATTCATCTATCACGGACGGATAAAGGCATTGGCTGAAGCAGCCCGCGAGACCGGACTCAAATTTTAAATCGAGGTAAAAGGAGGCGAATCCTTGGCACGAATCAGCCACGATGAATTGGAACTAATAGACAAGGTTATTTACATAAACCGCGTTGCAAAGGTTGTCAAAGGCGGCCGCAGGTTCGGCTTCAGCGCACTGGTGGTGGTGGGTGACACCCACGGACATGTGGGAACCGGCATGGGAAAGGCCAACGAGGTCCCCGAGGCAATCAGCAAGGCAATCGAAAAGGCAAAAAAACATCTTGTAAGAATTCCCCTGGTCGGGAGTACCATACCGTATCAGGTCCTGGGTCACTTCGGCGCGAGCAGGGTGCTCCTCAAGCCCGCATCGAAGGGAACCGGGGTTATCGCTGGAGGCACCGTCAGGGCCATTGTAGAGGCAGCCGGCATTCAGGACATCCTGACGAAGTCCATCGGATCGAATAATCCCCACAATGTGGTGAAGGCAGCCATGAACGGACTGCTCCAATTGAGGGATCCCGAAGAGGTTATGAAGAATCGCGGCATGGCTGCAAGTGCAACGGAGTGAGGGAACAACCAATGGCACGCCAACTGAAAATCACACTGATAAAGAGCCCCCATGGGAGATTGCCGAAACAACGTCGTATTCTCGACGCCCTGGGACTTCGGAAGACCAATCGAACCGTGTACAAACCGGATAATCCTCAAACCTGGGGTATGGTGAACAAGATACCCCACCTACTCGTTATCGAGGGAGTGGACAAGGATCATGCTTAATCATTTAACCGCGAGCGGAGGATCACGAAAGAGCAGAAAAAGGGTGGGGCGTGGCTCCGGTTCCGGCCATGGAGGGACCTCCTGCAGGGGGCACAAGGGGCAAAACGCCCGCTCGGGCGGAGGCAAGGGCCCCGGATTCGAGGGAGGACAGATGCCCTTGCAGAGACGATTGCCCAAGAGGGGATTCACAAACATCTTCAAAAAGGAGCACGCCATCGTTCACCTTCAGGACCTGAACCGGTTCGAGGCCCAGCAGGAGATCACCCCCGAGGTCCTCAAACAGGCGGGGATCATCAAACAGGGGGCGACACTGGTGAAGGTGCTCGCGGATGGAGCCCTTGAAAAGCCTCTTACCGTGAAGGTGCACCTGTTCTCCCAGTCGGCGATCAAGGGGATTGAGGCGGCCGGGGGGAAGGCAGAGGTGATCGGACGTGATTGATACCTTCCAGAACATACTCAAGATACCCGAGCTGAAGAAGAGGATACTCATCACCTTCGCCCTGCTCGCCGTGTTCAGGATCGGCGCGCACATCCCCACCCCGGGGATCAACGGCGCAGCACTCGCCGCATTCTTCGAACAGGCCAAGGGGACCCTGCTCGGTTTTTTTGATCTGTTCTCAGGAGGCGCGCTCTCCAGGCTCACCGTTTTTGCCCTGGGAATCATGCCCTACATCGATGCGGCCATCATCCTCGAACTTCTGACCGTGGTGATCCCTCACCTGGAGAAGCTCTCCAAAGAGGGTGAGGAGGGCCGCAAAAAGATCACCCAGTATACCCGGTACGGCACCATCCTTATTGCAGTCATTCAGTCCCTGGGGATAAGCTTCGGCCTCGAGACCATGAAAAGCCCGGGCGGCGCCGCCATCGTGCCAAGCCCCGGATGGTCCTTCAGGCTCATGACGGTGATCACCCTGACCGCGGGGACCGTGTTTCTCATGTGGCTGGGTGAGCAGATATCGGAACGAGGCATCGGAAACGGTATATCACTGCTCATCTTCGCCGGTATTATCGTGAGGGGCCCGGCTGCGGTGATCAACACCATCCGCCTGCTGAAGACCGGCGAACTCGCGGTCTTCCTGCTGCTCGCGTTACTGATATTCATGGCGGTGGTATGCGCCTTTATCGTATTCGTGGAGTCAGGGGAGCGGAAGATCCCCGTTCAGTATGCCAAACGGGTCGTGGGCAGGAGGATTTACGGGGGACAAAGCACCTACATCCCCCTGCGGGTAAATACGGCCGGTGTTATTCCCATCATCTTCGCCGCGTCCATCATCATGTTTCCGGCAACCATCGCCCGGTTCATCAACCACCCCTGGATGGCAACCATCGCGGAATGGCTGTCCCCGGGGGCATTTCTGAATACGACCCTGTATATCGTCATGATTGTCTTTTTCTGCTTCTTTTACACCGCCATCATCTTCAACCCGGTGGACCTGGCCGACAACATGAAAAAATACGGCGGGTTCATTCCCGGCATCAGGCCCGGGAAGAACACCGCGGAATATATCGACAAGATCCTTACCAGGATCACCTTCGGGGGGGCGCTCTACCTCTCGCTGATATCCGTATTGCCGACCTATCTCATCAAATTTTTCAATGTGCCCTTCTACTTCGGCGGCATCACCCTGCTCATCGTCATCGAGGTGGGTCTGGACACGGTCCGGCAGATCGAATCGCACCTCCTGATGCGTAACTACGAAGGATTCATGAAAAAACGCATGAAGAAAAAGGCAAAGATGTAACATGATGAATGCGTCGCGCACCTTGGAAAAAAAACGCCTTGTCTTCCTGGGGGCCCCCGGGGCGGGAAAGGGGACGCAGGCCCAGCGCCTGAGCGAAGTCTACGGCCCTCCCCAGATCTCCACCGGGGATATCCTGAGGCAGGCGGTCAAGGAAAAGACCACCCTGGGGAATAAGGCGGCCTCGTTTATGGATGCGGGGAAACTGGTCCCCGATGAGGTGGTAATCGGCATTATCGAGGAGCGGGTGAAGCAGGATGACTGTACAAACGGCTTCATCCTGGATGGATTCCCCAGGACCATTCATCAGGCGGAGGCCCTGGACCGGACGCTGAACCGCATGGACATGGCCATTGATGCCGCCGTCTGCTTTGATGTTCCGGAAGATCTCCTGGTGAAACGGCTTTCCGGCAGGAGGGTTTGCCGATCCTGCGGGGCGAATCACAATATCTATTTCAACCCCCCTGCGAAGGACGGGGTGTGCCAAAAATGCGGAGGGGATCTGTACCAGCGCAACGACGACCAGGAGGAGACCATCAAGAACCGCCTGAAGGTATATCGGGACCAAACGGAACCCCTCATCGGATTTTATCGGCAAAAAAACCGCCTGGTAACAATCGACGGCTCAGGCTCAATGGATGTGATATTTGATCATCTGATCCGAACGCTTGAGGGAAAGGGGAAGGATGATCGTCCTCAAATCCCCTCAGGAGATTGAAAAGATTCGTGTCAGCGGACGATTGGTTCGGGAGGCATTACAACATATAGGCGCAATGGTGCAGCCGGGAGTGACCACATTGGAGTTGAATGAAGCTGCGGAACATTTTCTTCTCGCACGCGGTGCGAAGCTCGCCTTTAAGGGCTACCGAAGGGGACCACAGGAGCCCCCTTTTCCTGCAGCGCTCTGCACCTCGATCAACGACGAGATCGTCCACGGCATTCCATCGCCCAGGAGGAAACTCCGGGAAGGAGACATCATCAGCCTGGACCTGGGTGCGGCAATCGACGGGTATTACGGAGACGCCGCGGTCACCCTCCCCGTCGGCGAGGTCTCGGACGAGGCGCGCAGGCTCCTCGACGTAACCCGCGTATCCCTTGACCATGCCATTGATATGGCACTATCGGGGAATCGCCTCCAGGACATATCATACGCCGTTCAGTCCTATGTGGAGGCAAACGGTTTTTCCGTGGTGAGGGACTTTGTCGGTCACGGCATCGGGAGGGCCCCCCACGAGGACCCTCAAATCCCCAATTTCGGCAAGCCCGGGCGGGGAAAACGATTGCGGCCGGGCATGGTGCTCGCCATCGAGCCCATGGTCAATGCCGGCACCTTCGAGGTACGGATACTGGAGGACCATTGGACCGCAGTAACCGAGGATGGTAGTCTTTCCGCCCATTTTGAACATACGATTGCCATCACCCCCGAAGGCCCAGATATTCTGACACAATAGAAGGATGACACAGTGCCCAAGGAAGATGCAATAGAGGTTGAAGGAACGGTCATCGAACCGCTCCCCAATGCCATGTTCAAGGTCGAGCTGGATAACGGGCATAAGGTGCTTGCTCACATATCCGGGAAGATGAGAAAAAACTTCATTCGCATCCTTCGGGGTGACCGCGTCCTGGTGGAGCTCTCGACCTATGATTTGACCAAAGGGAGGATCGTGTACCGGTTCAAGTGAAACGCACGTGAGCCTGATGAAACTGCGAATATCGAATATCGAATGTAGAATGTAGAATGTGGAAGTGAAACGCAGATGAGACTTCGGCTCACAAAGAGACCTGAAAATACCCAAAGGGGATTTTCAGGTGAAAGCATGGTCCGGCGGGAAGTGAGATACGCGGACGACGATGTTTCATAGGCGGGCCATTGGGAATGGACATTGTGGACCATATAGATTATAAAGGGTTTTTCTAATGAAGGTACGAGCTTCGGTAAAAAAGATGTGTAATAAATGTAAAATCATCAAGCGGCGGGGGATTATTCGGGTCATCTGCAAGGACCCTCGTCACAAGCAACGCCAAGGTTAGGCACAGGGAAAGGGGTAATAATTTGGCGCGCATTGCTGGGGTTGACTTACCCAAGAATAAACGGATCGAGATCGGGCTGACCTATATCTACGGAATCGGCAGGCGACGAGCCAATCTTATCCTCAGACGTGCACGGGTGAATCAGGACACCAAGGTATCTCAACTGACCGAGGATGAGATTAACCGCCTCAGGGAACACGTGGAAGAGTTCAAGGTGGAGGGGGACCTGCGGCGCGAGATCTCCATGAACATCAAGCGGTTGATGGATATCGGCTGCTACCGTGGATTGCGGCATCGCCGCTCGCTGCCCGCCCGCGGGCAGCGAACACACACCAACGCCCGAACCCGCAAGGGACCGCGGCGGGCAACGGTCGGCACCCGAAAGAAAATGTCGAAGAAGTAGCCCATTCCATGGCAGGATCGCCACAGGTGGGATATTGGTGAAGGAATACTAGTGCAAGGAGGTAACAATGCCCAACCCACGCCGCAAAGGGGGCAAAAAGAAAGAAAAGAAAAACATACCCATTGGGGTTGCTCACATCCAGTCTACCTTTAACAACACCATTGTCACCATCAGCTCAATGGAGGGGGAGGTGGTCTGCTGGTCCAGTTCCGGAAGCCTGGGATTCAAGGGCTCCCGGAAGAGCACCCCGTTCGCCGCACAGATGGCTGCGGAGACGGCAGGAAGAAAGGCTATGGAATTCGGCGTCCGTCAGGTGGAGGTATCGGTAAAGGGACCGG
>JBLIRP010000057.1:0-25846 GCA_049472355.1 bacterium
CCTTTAAACAACTTATAAAAGACATGGAAAGTGATGGGGAACTGATCCTCATCAAGGGTGGGCGCTATGGACTCCCCGAGAGGATGAATCTCGTGGTGGGGACCATTCAGGCGCATCCGGATGGGTATGGATTTCTCATTCCCGACCGGGCGGATCAGCAGGATGTGTTCATCAATGCCGGCCATATGAAAGGGGTCTGGGACGGCGACCGGGTGGTGGTGCGTGTTGAAAAGGCTCGGAACAGGAGAAAGCAGGAGGGCAGGGTCATCAGGGTCCTCAGCAGAAAACACCAGCAGGTCATCGGCCGGTTCGAGGGCACACGAAGGTTCGGATACGTGGTCCCCCTTGAGCGGCGGCTCACCGAGGATATCGTGATACCCAAAAAACACGCGGCAGGGGCAAAAAAGGGGGATGTGGTGGTTACCGGAATCGTTCAGCATCCCACCTCTCAAAGAAGCCCCATAGGAAAGATCCTGGAGGTTATCGGAAGGGAGGGAGATCCGGGGCTTGACGAGGAGATCATCATCCGCAACCGGGGTCTGCCGGTGAAATTTCCCGATGTATGCCTCGAGGAAGCGTCCGCCGTTCCCCAAAAGGTCTCCGGGACCCATGTGAAGAACAGGCTCGACCTGCGCGACCAGATGGCCTTCACCATAGACGGGGAGACCGCCCACGATTTCGACGATGCGGTGGCCATTGAGCAATCGGGCGATGGGGTGCGTCTGTGGGTGCATATCGCGGACGTGAGCTTTTATGTAAATCCGGGGTCACACATTGATGAAGAGGCCTACCGGAGAGGAACGAGCGTCTATTTTCCCGACCGCGTGCTTCCCATGCTCCCCTTCGAGCTTTCCTCGGGCATCTGCAGCCTGAAGCCCGATGAGGATCGCCTTGCCCTGTCGGTGGGCATTGACTTTGAATCCAAGGGAAGGGTCACCGGGTACGAAATCAAGGAAACGGTCATCAGGAGCAAGGCACGCCTCACCTATACCCTGTGCGGGAAAATCCTCGAGGGAAGGGCCACCGGCGAGGAACAAGACCGGTGGAAACATATCATCCCCTCCCTCGTGCTCATGCATTCCCTCAGCCGGAAGCTTAGAAAACAGCGGCAGCGTCAGGGGAGCCTTGATTTTGATCTTCCGGAGCCGGAGATCATACTGGACGTAAGCGGTAACATTCAGGATATACTCAAACTGCAGAGAAACGATTCCCATCTTCTCATCGAGGAGTTCATGCTCGCTGCCAATCAAGTCGTGGCCTCCCATCTGGTAAACATGGGATACCCGGCCATCTTCAGGGTGCACGATCCGCCCGATGAGGAAAAGCTCGCCGGGCTTCAGGAATCGCTCCAGCCGCTCGGCTATTCCCTGCCCGACCCGGAATCGCTCAGGGCCAAGGATTTGCAGAAGATCCTGACCCGCGCCAAGGGACGACCTGAGGAGCAGCTCTTGAACATGCTCATCCTGAGGTCCATGAAACGGGCGCGGTACACGATAAAAAACACCGGGCATTTCGGCCTGGCAATGCCCATCTACACCCATTTTACCTCCCCTATCCGGCGATATCCGGACCTCATCGTGCACAGGCTCTTGCGGGGCCTATGGGGACAGAAGAAACTCGGGCTCCGGGGGCCAAAAATCCAAGCCTATCTGGATGAGGCGGCGGATCATACCTCGGTGAGGGAGCGTCTGGCCGAGGAGGCCGAGCGGGAGATCGTGGACCTCAAAAGGGTCCGGTACATGCTGGACAAGCTGGGCGAGGAGTATAGGGGCATTGTCAGTGGTGTGACCAGTTTCGGCATATTCGTGGAATTGGAGGATATCTTTGTGGAGGGGCTGGTGCACATAAGCAGCATCACCGATGATTTCTACCATTTCTCCGAGACGACCCAGCAGTTGGCGGGTGAACGAACGGGGCGCACCTTCCGCCTGGGGGACAGGGTGAAGATCAGGGTGGAAAAGGTGGACCTGGAGCGCAGGCAGATCGATTTCGGGCTTATCGGGTAATCTTACTGCTTGTGCTGATGACAGAGGGTGCAGATGGTCGGTCCCGTTTTCGTTCCGTCGGGCCGTACGATGATATGGCAGCCCAGGCACTGTTTCATATAGGCGGTCCTCAGTGAGACCACGTCCATCACCCGGTCCCTGCCGTGACAATTGATGCAGGCAATGGGAAGCTCATAGGAGTTTTCATCCCAGTCATGATGGCACTTCTTACATTCCAGTCCCAATTCGATATGTTGCTGGTGACCGAAATGAACGGGGCCGAACAAGTCCAGCCGGTGAATATCATGCTCGATGGAGATGGATTCGGGAACCTCCTGGGAAAAGGAGCGATCCGCCTGCATGAAGGAGACCATGAGAAGGAGTGAAGTAAAAACGAAGACAAGGATGAAATTTTTTTGGACTGACCTGATCATGTACCCCCCACGGTTGTGATTCATTGTGGTGCCCTGCGTGAGCATTGCCGCTATCTGCGCGGAAGGTGCAATTTGCATTCCAACCTTTCAATCTTCATAAAATCAAAAACATAGCTCAAATCTCATTCCCGTATGATCACAAAAATGGCACAGATGCGCAATAGCTCCTGATCAAAATACGAACAGGCCGGGTATCACGAGGAACCCTTCGACCCGGACATTCTCCTGATACGTTTCAGATAAGCGGCGATCCTCGCCTCGTGACCGCGATCCGTGGGCATGTAAAAGAGAGAACCGGCGAGCGCATCGGGGAGGTATTGCTGGGGGGTGAATCCTCCGGGGTAATCGTGCGGGTAGCGGTATCCCGTGCCGTAGCGGAGGTTTTTCAGCAGGCGGGTCGGTGCGTTGCGAAGGTGTAGGGGCACCGGCAGGGGCCCCCTTTCCCTGACCATCCTCTTTGCCTTTTTATATCCGGAATACGAGGCATTGCTTTTGGGGGCGGTGGCAAGATACACGGCCGCCTGAGACAGGGGTATCCACCCCTCGGCATCACCCACAAAATGAAAGGCGTCCTTGGCGGCAACCGCCACCAGAAGGGCCTGGGGATCGGCGTTCCCGACGTCCTCGGCGGCGAAGATGATCATCCTGCGGGCAATGAACAGGGGATCTTCCCCGGCCTCCAGCATCCTGGCCAGCCAGTAAAGGGCGGCATCCGGGTCGCTCCCGCGCATGCTTTTGATGAAGGCGGATATGACATTGTAGTGCTCCTCTCCACCCTTGTCGTAGAGGAGGGCCTTTTTCTGCAGGGCCTGCTGTACGGTGTCCAGATCGATGTGCAACGCCTCCCCCTCCATCCCCGGGGCGGCCTTCTTGAAATCCACTGCATTCTCCAGCACGGTAAGTGCGATCCGGGCATCACCCTGGGAATAGTCGGCAAGCCACGCCAGTACGTCATCCTCGACGGAAAGGCCGGGCAGCCCTCCCAGCCCCCTTTCCGTATCCCGGATCGCCTGGGTGAGGATGGCCTTGATCTCCTCGCTGGTCAGCGGCTTTAAAACAATCACCCGGGCCCGGGAGAGCAGGGGAGGGATGATCTCGAAGGAGGGATTTTCGGTGGTGGCGCCGATAAGGGTGATGGAACCGTACTCCACGTACGGGAGGAAGGCATCCTGCTGTGCCTTGTTGAAGCGGTGAATCTCGTCCACGAACAGGATGGTCTTCGTGCCGCCTTCACGGTCCTTTTCCGCCTGTTTCATAACCTTTCTGGCATCGTTTATCCCTGAGAGCACTGCAGAGAGGGTAACGAAATGGGCGCTGGAATACCCGGCAATGAGATGGGCGAGGGTGGTCTTGCCCGAGCCCGGGGGACCCCACAGTATGAGGGAGGGCACCTGATCGGCAAGTATGGCCCGCCTCAGGAAATGGCCCTCTGCAAGAAGGTCCGATTGCCCCACGAATTCCGAGAGATCGCGGGGACGCATACGTTCCGCCAATGGGGGAAACATAGGAATGGGGTCCGTACCCTTCATGTGCTTGGTCTATTACTAACTAACAGGGATCGACTATACGATATTCAGGACCAGTTCATTGCGCGTTCGTTTAGGAACGTGGTGCACCCCTTTGTCATCCCGCCAATAACGAATATTCCCGTCTTCCGGGGCATCGTCCAGGACAATGGTTTCCGCGGGCTTGCCCAGGGCGATCACGTACAGGATCTCGAAGCGCTCCGGTATCGAAAGAGAGGTTCTGATCCGCTCACGGTCAATGGAGCCGAGGATGCACCCACCGAGCCCCTGTTCCGCTGCACCGAGCAGGATACTCTGGCAGGCGATCCCTGCGTCGCACTGAAAATTCCTGCTCAGGGAGGTATCACCGAGGAGGATGATATATGCCGGCGGCCGCTCCCCTTCGGAGGGACCGGACCACTCTGAAAGATAGCCTGCCCAGGAAAGTGTGGAAAAAATCAGCTCCCCTTTTTCCGCACTCGTGCACAGGATGTATCTGAGCGGCTGTAAATTGGCGGCGGAGGGTGAAAAACGGGCAAGTTCCACAAGATCAAGCAGCACATCGGATGATACGGCATGGTCCTGGTCAAATCTCCTGCAGCTTCGACTGTTCACGATGAGATCCCTGATCATGACACCCCTTCCTTGCACCATTGGCCTTTGACTGCGATCGCCGCTCGGGTTCTCTTTCACTGTATACCATTTTGTCCTGGGAATCAATCAGACAGCGCGGGGATGTCAGCGCAGGGATCGGTAATTCTTATTTTAACCCTCCGGCCCGGGGGCGTGAGCAGACACCTTTATGCTGCAGCAGGGAAGGCCCTTTTATTCCCTTAATTCTGCTTATTTTGCTTATCGTCTACTCGATGGTGCGGGAAGGGGAGAGTTCAAAAAGTAACCAGTCCCTGTTGATAATTTATTCACCCTTGCTGGTTACATGGTTTCAAAGAGGGAAAATACAGGCCATAAATTGAAATAATCTATATTTTAAATAACTATATTATTATTTTATTAAGTCTATCTTCCTCCCTATTCTGGCAGTCTTTATGCTTTTTCACCCTGTAGTAAAAAACTCGTGATGCAACTTTTTGTGGATCCAGTATAAGGGTATTATGCGCCATACGATTCGACCTTTGCTTCTGCAGGTGACCACCCTGTGGCTTTCCCTGTTTGTGCTCTCTGTCCTTCCAGTATACGCACAGTTTTCTCCCTTGTACGATCTCCTCTTCCGGTGGGAGAATCCCTTCCTGTGGACCAATGCCACCACCGCCTATTCGGCAGGCTTCCCATACAATCCACTTAATACCCTTTCCCCATACGCATGGAATACTCCTTATGCTTCCTGGGCAAATACCGCCTTCGGATCCATCGGCAACGGCGTGTCCTGGAATGGCGTACCCATCGCATACCAGTCGCCCTTCGCAGATACCACCGCAGCTCAGGGCGCGTATCGAACAGCAGCGAGCGGCTTCGTTCCGGCTTCCTCCGCATTGACCGGTTCGGTTTTTCCCTCCTCCTATGGGGCCCCATTCATCTATTCCAACCCCTTGGCACAAGGCACCTATCCGGCGCAGGCCCTTTCCGCGAGCACCCAGAGGATAGTGTTCAATACGCAGGCAGGCGTCCCCTTTTCCTCCGTGTCCTCGACATATCCCTGGGTTGCCACTGTCAACGCTCAGCAATATACGCCACTTAACATCGGCAGCCAGTTTCCGGCCGGAATAGCCTATAACGGGAACATACCATCCGTTGGTTCCCTACCCCCCTGGAATTATGTCTCGAATACCGGTTCCTATACGTCGGGAGCCGGCGATCCTTACGCAAACATTCGTGTCTCGGCAGTGCTTGAGGCCAACCTGGTGCTGGCAAATCCCGAGTTCGGCATGTACTGCGTAGACCCGATGAGCTGGAAAAACGCCGGGTACAACCTGGGGATATGGTGTACAAAGATCCCCATCAGGGCACAGTCCCTTGACAAGCAGGGACGGCTCTATGACGAGGCCCCCGGTTTCAGCGTGGATGTCACCAGTGAGACGGGGATCATGGAGATCTTCGACAGCGCGGTCTCCCTGTATCGGGGCATCATCACCGCCGCAAATCCGGCAAGTTATCTGGTCACCGTTGTTGTCGACGCCGCCTCCACGGTGACCGAGGCGCGCAGGAGAAGCGCCGCCTGTGACGCATGCCATCCGACCCCGCCGGGTCACATCAGTAAACAACTCACCTGGGGCAACTGCCGGGAATGTCATAACCTCCCTGACAAGATGCATCGGCATGCCTATAAGGCCTACATCCCCGTCGATAAATGCTATACCTGCCATCCTACCGGATGTCTCTCCGGTGTTCACGGGCAGCGCGGGGTATGGTGTACGGCATGCCACGGCACACTCGAGGACGCCGCCTATGGCAGGATGAAGCTCACCGGACAACTGGGAAAGCCGCAGTGCGCGGACTGCCATGATTCGATGCATTCCGAACCGGGTACCACCCTGTTCGTTGATTCAACAGGGCACGGCGGAGTATGGTGCATCAATTGCCACGGCCCCACCCATGTGGAGCTCGAACAGCCTTTGGGCCTGAACAGTTGCACCACCTGCCATACGGTGCAGGCAAGCATCCGCTGGATGGGTCCGAACTGCGCCCGATGCCACGGGTCTTCCTCTTCACCACACTTCGTGACCCCCTGATTCAGCCACTTGCAAAACTAATCAAAGCATGATAGGTGATATAGAGGTACTGTATTGTTGCGCGTCGTTGGTGCAATCACGTGTTGACCCGGTTACACACCGGAGGGGAGCGGTATGGAAAAGCGGATCGCCTTGATCACCGGAGCGGGAAGCGGCATTGGAAGGGCCGTGGCGGTTAAGTTTTCTCAGATGGGGATCGACATGGTCCTGAATGACATCTCCCAGAAGGGGCTGGACGAGACCCTCCATTGTGTCCACCAGGAGGGGATCAAGGCATTTGCGGCGGTTGGGGACATTTCCTCTGCCGATGATGTGGATATGGTGGTGGATATGACCATATCCGAGTTCAAACGCCTCGATATTCTGGTGAACAATGCCGGCATCATCCGCGACAACTGGATCTGGAACATGACCGAGGAGATGTGGGACAAGGTCGTGGACGTGAATCTCAAGGGCGCATTTCTCTGCTCCCGGGCTGCCATACGGCACATGGGGAAGCAAAAATGGGGACGGATCATCAATGTGTCCTCCATCTCCCACCGGGGAAACTACTGCCAGGTCAATTACAGCTCATCCAAGGCGGGAATGATCGGGTTGACCAGGACGCTTGCCCTGGAGCTCGCCCAGTTCAATATCATGGTCAATTGTGTGGTCCCCGGTCTCATCGACACCCCCATGATCCAGGGAATGAAAAATGACCGGGTCATCCAGCGGATCCCCTTGAAGCGCCTGGGCAGCCCCGAGGATGTAGCCAATCTCATTGGGTTCCTGGCATCTCCCGAGGCGGGCTATATCACGGGTGAGGTCATCGGTGTGGACGGCGGCCTGGACCTCGGGATCGGCCTGTAGGCCCCTGTTCCCCTCACAGGGTATATCCCTTTTTCCCCTTGCTGAAGAAATCATGCCTCCGCCGGTTGTACATCGGTGCATCTTAATCTTCGTTGCTGTATAATAAAACAGTAATCATAATGCTGTAACTGCAGGACAAAGGGCACCGCGTACCATGAGCGCAACACGACGGTTTCACATAATCACCTATGGCTGCCAGATGAACGAGCACGACTCCGAACGTATGGCAGGCCTTCTGAGCACGGCCGGCTTCACCTGGACCGAATCGCCGGAGAATGCGGACCTTGTGATCATCAACAGTTGCACCATTCGATCGAAGGCCGAGGAGAAGGCATTCAGTGAGGCAGGCCGTCTCAAGGGGATGAAGAAACAAAACCCGAACCTGAGGATAGGTTTTTGCGGGTGTGTGGCGCAGCGGGAGCGGGGACACATCCTTAAGCGGGCGCCCCACGTTGACCTGGTATTCGGCACCCTCAATATCCCGCGCCTCCCCGTCCTGGTGAAAAGGCTCGATGAAGAGGGAGGGCGTATCTGCGAGGTGGCGGATGAGCCGATGGACGCCGGGGCCTGCAATCCCTGCCGGGCCCTCCGTGCACACAGGATAAAGGCCTGGATCACCATCATGGAGGGGTGCAACAACTTCTGCTCCTACTGCGTGGTTCCCTATGTGCGGGGCAGGGAGCGAAGCCGGTCTGCCGAGGACATCGAAAGGGAGGTCGTCTCCCTGGTGCGGGAGGGATACAAAGAGGTCACCCTTCTCGGGCAGAACGTGAATTCATACGGCATGGGGCTGAACCCGCGTTTCTCCTTTCCGGACCTCCTCTGCCGTCTCAATGAGATACCGGGGCTGGAAAGGATCAGGTTCACCACGTCGCACCCCAAGGATCTTTCCCATGACCTCGTACGCGCCATGAAGACGTGCGAAAAGGTGTGCGAGCATATCCACCTGCCTCTGCAGGCCGGTTCTGATGACGTTCTCAAACGAATGGGCAGGGGATACACGGTGGAGGAATACCTCGCCAAGATCGATGCCCTGCGGGAGGCCATGCCCGAGATCGCCATCACCGGGGACATGATTTGCGGCTTCCCCGGGGAGACCGAAGGGGATTTTGAACAGACACTTCGGATCGTGGAGCGAATCCGCTTCGATGGTCTTTTCTCGTTCAAGTATTCCGCGAGGCCTCAGACCAGCGCATCCCGATTGCCGGATCACCTGCCCGAGGAGATCAAGTTATCGCGCCTGAAGCGACTCCAGGCGCTCCAGAATCGTATCTGCGGAGAAATCAACGCTGTGACGGTCGGCGCGCACCTTCCCATACTGGTGGAAGGACCCAGCAAAAAGGACCCTGCACGGTTGACCGGCCGCACCAGGACCAACAAGGTGGTGAATGTGCCGGGGCCGACCGCATTGATCGGCAGCACGGTAACGGTCAGGATAGCACGGGCCAAACCATTCGACCTCGAGGGGGAGTGCGCATAGTACAAAAACGGCCATTTTAATCGTCTAATTATCAGATAGTTAAAGAACTTTGGGACATTTTAACTTGATTTTTAAAAAGGATAAATGGTATCATAATAATAACCAGGAGCCTTGTAAGACTGATGCCCCATGTGAGGTATCTCATACTGGAGGACAGTGTAATGTTGATTGAGATGAGAGTGGCGGGAATCACCATCGATGCATTCTTCAACACGCCGATCATTATCCTGAAGGACCTTACCAACCAGCATTCCCTGCCCATCTGGGTGGGGACGTTCGAGGCCCAGGCGATTGCCTATGGAATCAACGGTGGTGGGCTTCCCCGGCCGCTCCCCTATGATATCATGAAGGAGATTTTGACAAAATTCGATCTGAAATTGAAAAGGATCATCGTCAGCGATCTGCGGGACAATACGTTTTACGCAATCATCGAGCTGATCAAGGACGGCAAGGTCATCCAACTCGATTCGAGGCCCAGTGACGCCATTGCACTCGCCGTCAGGATCGGTGCGCCCATCATGGTCGCCGATATAGTGATCAAAAAGGCGAAGACCATTGATATCAGCAAATCCAAGGGTGCATCGGGTCATAAGGACGACAAACCATTTGACGGCGATGAAGAAAACCTGCGGGAATGGCTTGAGAATCTAAAGCCTGAAGATTTCGGCAAATATGAGATGTAGGCTCGGGGAATTCACAAAATATTGGCTCCCGCCCATTCTCTATGCATTCATAATATTCTACCTTTCCTCTCAATCCTCGATCTCCGTCGGTCCTGATATCCCCCACATCGACAAGCTCTACCATACGGGCATCTACTTTGTCTTTGCCCTCCTTCTCTGGCGGGCATTTCACTATTATTCCCCCCCCTTTCTTCAAAAAAGGGCAATATGGTGCGCCCTTATCTGCACGGTCATCTTCGGTATGAGTGATGAATGGCATCAGCTTTTTGTATCCTTCAGACATGCGGACGTCTTTGACCTGCTGTTCGATTCGGTTGGTGCAAGCCTGGCCATAATCGGCGTCACCTGGTGGAATAGTGGACAAAAAAACGAGAGAAAAGGGTTGGACCGGAAGGAATATCAGGTCTAACGGGGATTTGACTTCGATTTACCATGCCCTTTATCACCGATTCGGACCGCAGCACTGGTGGCCGGGTGAGACCCCGTTCGAGATCGTTATCGGAGCGATCCTGACCCAGAATACGGCATGGGCGAATGTATCCCGGGCCATCGACAATCTCAAGCAAGCCGGGTGCCTCGATCCCGAAGCCCTCCATCGAGCCAGTGTCGCAGAGCTTGCTCCGCTCATCCGCCCCTCGGGCTATTTTCAATTAAAGGCCGCGCGTCTCAAGGAATTTATTGACTACCTCTTCCGGACCTATGGGGGCGACCTCACACAAATGCTCAATAGAAAAACGCCCTTGTTAAGGGAAGAGTTATTGAGCATCAAGGGGATCGGTCCGGAAACCGCCGACTCCGTAATCCTCTATGCCGCGCAAAAGCCTATTTTTGTGGTTGACGCGTATACCAAACGGGTATTTTCACGGCATGGTTTCTTCCCGGAAGATTGGGGGTACCATGACGTTCAGTCTTTTTTCATGAATAGACTGCCGAAGGACGTCGATGTATATAATGAGTATCATGCGTTGCTCGTCAGGCTCGCCAAGACACATTGCAAAACGAGGCCGATCTGCGATCAGTGTCCGCTTGCATATGACTTGAGCGAGCGCAACAGGGGGATTCAATGAGTGAACTAAAGGCGATCTTTTTCGACATCGATGACACGCTTTTCTCCACCTCTGAGTTCGCTCGGGCCGCACGGCTGAATAGTGTCTATGCCATGATCCGTGCAGGTCTGAAATGCAATGTCAACGAGTGCATCCAGGAGCTCAAAGAGGTCACCGAGGAATTCGGCCCGAACTACGAGCACCACTATGATCGCCTTCTCTTGCGCCTTCCGAAGGAGGCTTACAAGGGCATCAATTCCGCCGTCATCGTTGCCGCCGGGGTGGTGGCATACCACCAGACCAAAAACAGCAGCCTCAAGCCGTACGATGACGTGGTGGAGATCCTGCGCATCCTCTCCGGCACCGAGATCATTCTCGGCATCATCACCGCAGGATTGAAGATAAAACAGGCTGAGAAACTGGTGCGGCTCGACCTCCTGAAATTCCTCAACCCCCAGGCGATCTTTATAACCGACCAGATCGGGATCGGTAAACCGAATGTAAAACTTTACAAAAACGCCTGCGACTCACTGGGGCTCGATCCGAAAACGTGCATGTATGTAGGCGATAACCCTCTCACCGATATCGACCCCCCCAACAAGCTGGGCATGATCACCGTGTTGAATCGCAGGAGCGGAAGGTATGTCGCCATTGAGGGAAAGACCCGCCCCCGTTATGCCATAAGCGATATGTGGGATCTCATGAAGATCATCAAGGAGGAATTCGGGATTCCCGTATAGCGCCCTGCAGTCGCCTCACGGAAGGGCAAGTGCCATAATCGACACCAGGATGCCATGACGGAAGACATTCGGCCTTCCGGGATTCGTTACCCCGAAGGAACCGTCCTTTTTCTGTTGATCGATGATGAATTGTATTCCCCGCTCGATAGAGGGGACGCCTTTGAGGTGGAGTATCTTCGCACACATGATCACCTCCGCGAGGATATCGATGTGCTTTGCAGTGATCGACCATTGAATAATGGAATCGAAGAGATCCGCAAAAAAGGCCTGGTTCTCGATGATGATCGGGGGAGGGGGAAGCTCCCCGAAATCGGTCAGGGAAAATATCTCGTGGGTGATATCATAGGTGGTAATCGATACAGGATCTATATACATCGGGTCGAACTGTCCCTTCACATGCTGGTACAGAAGCCGCTGCTGCACCTCCCTTACCAGTGTGCTCCTGGACATGATCTCCTCGAGCCCCCTGCGGGGATTGAACCCCATTCGCTCGAGGTATACCGTATTCCATATGCTTGTTGTCACATGGGGTGGATAGAGCAGGGGACTGGAAAGCAACCGTTGTTCGATGATCGTTCGAAAATCAATTATCTGCAGCCCCATCTTTTCTGAGATGGACGCTATTGCCAAAAACATGGTGTAGTCGGAGGGTTGCGGGGTGAAATCATCCTTCGAGGCGATCAGTTCCAACCGCTTTTGGATCTCACGGGTATAGCTATTTTTCAGGGAGGGTTCCTGTGTATTCCTGTGCAATATGTAAAAGGTAATGATCTCTTCGGATATTTCAACAAACGGGCTGAAGGGGATTTCGGGAGAGTATTCGGCAAAGTGGGCAGGATGGGTATAGACCCATGAAAGGGCATTGCCGATGGCCCTGTCTACCGCAGCCTTGCCCGTATTCTTCGAAGTGCCCTTTGTGCACGAAATGATTGTTAAACTCACCAATATAATAATACCATGGGCTGCGATCTGCTTGCATCTTTGAATCATGTCCCCCCTCCGCTCCCGGCGAATCGAGCATTCCACCATTGTGCATCATCGGCACTCAGCGGTATGACACCGCCGAAGTTCAGAAAAATGTCCGTGTCTCAATTGTCTATATTACTCAAGACGGTAATGCCTGGTCAATCCCCTGCATACTAATCGGTTTTTTCCCAACATACAAACCCGGTTTGTTCGGATATGCTCAACAGTATATCTTGGTGTTATTAAGAAACAAGAAAAATCCTCCCTGCATCACTCATGAACATATCGCCCCACCTGAACGCAACCCCGAATATCGGAATTGCTGCGCCTTGACACCGGGGCAGGAATTTGCTAAAAAATAGGGGTATCTGAGTGATATTCCATCCGGCAAAAAGAGGTGGGCGATTAGCTCAGTGGGAGAGCACTGCCTTCACACGGCAGGGGTCACTGGTTCAAATCCAGTATCGCCTACCATTTAAAATTCAAGGGGTTAGGTAACAATCTGATCCCCCTTTATTTTCTTGTTTTTTCCATTTTCCAACCCTATTCCCAACATTATATTTCTCCAAATCCCTTTATGCCAGTCTAATTCAATAAATCAATTTCAAAAAAAATCTGAGGGGGAAAAACAATAATTTTTGCGTCTATAGTATGCAGAAGGTCAAAAATCCTTTCGCGAAGGGGATCGAAAAGAAGACAACAATCAGACCTGTAAGGAGGCAATGAAATGAAATCGAAGAGTTTAGTCAGATTTATGGTTATAGTTGTTGTGTTTTTGTTCACCTTTGCATCAATATGGCTAACAGGAAATAAGGTGCAGGCACAATTTCTTCCTCCTTTTCCTATGTTTCTCCCTCCTGTTTACAGAACAGGCATAGAAACTCTATGCATAAATCCATATTCACCGGCAACCCTGCAAGCAGATCCTATTATTACCTCGACCCGCATTGTCACTGATACTGTGAAAACTGCTGCGATTACTCCTCTTATCCCATTGTTCATATATAGCGAAGATAATGAAGACCATATGATTGAGAAATCCGACGATAAACAGGCAATGATTGTGGCTGCGATTGGATTAATCCCTTTCTTTTAACATCAAAATGGTGATGGTTAAGGGCGACTCTTGTTCGATACGAACTGCCGGGTGTATCTGTAAAAAGGCAGGGCCATTGCTGACCCTGCCTTCCACATACGCTGCAGGATTGGACGATCAGTTGATCGACCCAAGAGACGGCATGCTCATGTCTTTGTAGTATATAAGCCGGCTATATCAAGGGAGCCGTGGCCACTGCCGGCCATAGTGCGCCGGTTGTAGGTGCTGTTGTGAACGTGGGGGCAAAGGCCGCCGTTGGCCAAAAAGAGGGAACCGCAAAGCTTACAGACGTGGCAGGGAACAGAGGGGCCGTTGGGAAAAAGCTGGTAACCGGGGTCGGTGCAAAGGTCGGGGTAAAGGTCGGAAGCGCAGGCGTAAATGACGGTGCAACGGTCGGGGTGAAGGTTGGTGCAAAGGTCGGGGTAAGCGTCGGAAGTGTCGGGGCAAAGGTCGAAGCAAACGGCCACAACATGGCAGCCGGAAAGACTGCCCCGCCGGTTACGGGTAATGTCGGCGCGGTGGTGGGCGTAAATGTCGCTGTCGGCCACAGTGAAATGCCGCCCAGTGTGGAAGTGGGGAAGGTTGAGGCAAAAGGGAAGGTTGGCGCAGCAAGGGTTGTGAATCCCGGAGCAAGCGTGGTGGTTGTTGGAAATGTGGAAAAGGGTGGCAGGATTACGGCAGGTGCATACGACGATACAAGGCTGAAAATCGCAATCAATAGCAAACTGATGTATATGTGCTTGAATGGTCTCATTTACAATTCTCCCTAAACATTCGATGATGTTTAAACGTTAGGATTTTTAGGAAGAGATAAACAATATATTTTAAATACTTGCAAGCCCCATTAACACATCACCTCCTTTGCCTGATGACGTATTCATCCTCATGGATGAATGTATGAGAGGCGCTTTCTTGCTCCGGTATATCGCAATAGACGAGACAAGGGATTTTTTCTTTTACGGGTCTTTCTGGTAAAGCAAATTTGAAATGAAAAGGGGCGTTCAGCTTGATCTATCGCCCAGTGACCCATCATGTCCGCAAGAGACGGAAATAACGAAAACGGAGGGTGTGATATTCGTTCGGGCCGTCGGAGGAGGCAGACTGAGTAATGTGAGGCGAAGGTGCTATTGTGCGAAAAGCCCCTGGTATTCTTCGTATCCCTCCTTTTCCAGTTCATCCTTGTGTATGAAGCGGAGGGCTGCGGAATTGATGCAATAGCGAAGACCGGTGGGAGGAGGGCCGTCCTTGAACACATGTCCCAGGTGCGAGTCCGCATGACTGCTCCGCACCTCGGTCCTCTTTATAAATAGACTTCTGTCAGTCTTTTCTATGATATTTTCCGGTTCGAGCGGTTTGGAAAAGCTGGGCCATCCGGTCCCGGAATCGAATTTGTCCACGGAACTGAACAGGGGCTCGCCCGAAACGATATCCACATAGATCCCTTCCTGCTTGTTGTTCCAGTACTCGTTTTCAAAGGGCTTCTCCGTGCCGTTTTCCTGGGTCACCTTGTATTGAAGGGGGGTCAATCGTTCCTTGAGTTCCTTGTCGGATGGCTTCCGAAACCCTTGCCACGGATTTTTCTTACCGGTCACAACGTTCTTCTCCATGTCCTTACCCGATTGCTTCTTGATATACCGCTCTCGTCCCGAACGGGAATGGTAATATTTGTATTGGGAGGGATATTTTTTGTGATAATCCTGGTGGTACTCCTCTGCCGGATAGAATGCGGATGCGGGGAGAATCTCCGTCACAATGGGCTGCTCGAACCGCCCCGATTCGCTCAGCCGCATTTTCGATTCCTCGGCCATCCTTTTCTGATCCTCATCGTGATAAAAGACAGCGGTGGTGTACTGTGTTCCCCTGTCCACAAACTGCCCCCCGGGGTCAGTGGGATCGATCTGGCCCCAGAAGATGTCGAGAAGGCGCTGGTAGGATATCCTCGAAGGGTCATAGACGATCTCAACCGCTTCGCGGTGTCCGGTGGCGCCTGAGGATACCTGCTCATAGGTGGGGTTCTCGATCTTTCCCCCGGTATATCCGGGGGTGACGGAAACGACCCCCTCCAGTGCCTCGAACGGCGGCTCCAAGCACCAGAAACATCCCCCGGCAAAGATGGCCTTCTCCAATTTCGTTCGTGCAGGAAGGCTTTGCCGGGCAAGGCCGAGAACACAGAAGGAAACCACAAGGCAGATAAACAACAATCTCATGCCCATATTTTTCATCCTCGAAATTCCAATTTCATGAAGGACTTCCTGATCTACATAAAGACAATATATAAGGAAAAGTATATCCCACGTAACTTCACCAGTCAATGCGAAGATAGTTCATGCGAAGATAGTTCCCCGGGGGATTTTCTTCGTGTGCAGTCCCCTCCGGATTAGCTGCCACCATCAAGGGACGGCAGGCGGGTGATGAACAGGACGGATTCCCCGGCATGGGAAGGGAGCTTCCCGCATACCCTCCCAAAAAAGGGATACCGGGCACTCCATCGATGCCGTTCCGGGTCCAGGACAAGCACGTGCTTCATTGCGTCCTCCTTGATGAAAAGGATTCCTGCATCCCGGTAGGTGATAAAATTCCTTTCGATGACCACCTGGTTGGGTGCCCCGTCTGATGTATTCCCCGTAGAAAGGCACCGTATCAGCCGGATTCCCGGGCCGTGGTCATAGAGCCCCCCTCCCTCCACATCCGCCGTGTTATTCTGAATGACGCAATTGATGATCGACGGGGAGGAGCCCAGGCACAGGATTCCTCCGCCCCTCTCGGCCTTCCCGTTTCGGAGGGTGAATCCGTGCAGTATCGTATCGGAACCCTCACCGCCTGCAAACCTTACCACGCTCCCCGAAGCGTTTCCATCGATGATCGTCACCGAGGGGCCATGGGCGGAACGAACGGTTATCGCCCTTCCGGAAAAATCGATATTCTCATGAAAGGTCCCGGGATACACGGTGATGGTGTCGCCATCCTCCGCACAATCGATGGCCTCCTGGATGGCGGCATACTGGCGGCCGGGTCCCACCCCTTCGGGAATCAGGGATGAGAGATCGACATCCAGCATCCGGGCAGCGGATGCTATGCTGTCATACGCATCCGAGCATGAAACGGTAATCCTGTAGGGAACGGGATCCATCGATAGGATATTCGGGTCCTGCCAAAAGGATGCAGTGATGGCGTAAATCCCCCGAGCAAGGTCGGCCTGTATCTCCCCGTAGTTCGGATCGGCCATGTCATTCCCGTTCGGGTCAGTCACGCCGATAAAGAGTGTCCGGCCGGAAAGCCCGCACTCACCGCCAATCGTGCAGGGGCCGTCCAGGATGACCGTGTGAGTGTTGATGCTGTTCTGATCACTCAGGGTGCCCACGATCTCGAATTCCCTTCCGAAGGAGACGTCCTCGTCCATGACCAGGGCAATGAAGGATTTCTCCGCGGTTGTGTCATTTGCCGTTGCACTTACATTGATCCTGACCGCCGTCTTCGACATGCCGTAGGAAGGGGTGATGCTGAGGATGTCATCCGCATCAATGGAGGCTTGGACCGCACTGTTGCTCGTCCCGGCGGTCACTGTGACATCATCCCCGTTTTCATCCACCGCATCGATACGGATCATGAAGGGCGGGCCGCAGGAGTTCACAATGATATTTCTGAATTGATTCAAGATTAACGGGGGAATGTCGCAATTGGCGTCAATTGCGGTCCTTTCCTCTTCGGTCATTGCGCCGGTGCTGATGGAGATCGCGTAATCAAGGTGACCCACATCGTACTTATAGCACCATATGCCCGCACACAGGGATGCCTTGAGGGTGTAATGGTCGGCAGGGAGTGCCAGGGAGAGCGGATCGTGATCCGAGGCAACCACGTTATTCCTCGAATCATACAGGGAGATGTAAAACGCCTGTTTCGAAAAGTAGTAGCGGGTGCCGGTGATGGTGGTGGGTCCCTTGAGATACACTCCATATTCATCGGCGTCCTTTGCGGCATCGAATCTGCCGAATATATTCGGGGCCTCGAACCGATCCACTTCCTCCAAATTGGTGTAGCAATCATCCCCTGAGCATGGCTTCACCGAACGATAGATCATCAATTCACCGGGCGGATACACATGACTGGTGGTGACGATATTCTGGTCGAGGTAGTAGAATTCATCATCCGTGCCGTCCCATCCGAAATTTATGTGGATGCTCCTGCCCGATTCATCTGAGGAATATCCGTCGGCAATCCCCATGTGACCGGGAAAACGAAGGAGAACCGGATGATTGGCATCGATCTCTTCTTGAATGGCCTCGAAAAACTGATTGGCATCCGTATTGTACAGGGTGTCTATTTCAGTGGAGTATCCGAAGTTTTTGGTCAACGCAGCTTCATTAACGATGGCGTTGGAGGTGTCAAGGCCGAATTCGGTTTCGTTTGCCAGGGCCACATCCTTTATGAGACGGGCAATCTCATCCGCTTCATGCTCGGGGGTGAGCATGCCGATGGTTTCCGGCATATGCCCCCAGTGGTAATTCCTGTATAGTATGCCCTTCAATTGCCTTCCCTGCCAGGTATACGACACCACCCCGCTCCCTGAGTCGGGATAGCGATAGTACCGCATGATCTGGGCAAGGGCCACACCGACGCACCCGGCAACCACATGTTTTCCGTTCATCTCGGGCAGGAATCGGTTATAGGGCGGCTTTTGGTGCCATTGCGTCTTCACCAGGTACGTTCCCGGCGCATAGGGTTTCAATCTCCTGGTGCCGTCGTAATCAAGCAGGAAGTCCCACCGCTTCCGATTTATGTCCGCATATGAGGATTTCATTCGGGCGTGGCCCGTCTCATGTGCTGCCCGAGCATCGTATGCCATTTCAGAAAGCAGGAATTCCCTGTATCCTGCAGGCAGTGTGTTGAAATCGCCTTCAAGCGAATATGCCTTGATGGGGGTGCGATCCCTGGACCATGAGACCAGTACGAACCCTCCCTCTTCGAGATCCGCCAGATAGGCGATGGCCATGGAGGGAAGCGAGGGTTCTATCATACTGCTCTCCAGGATCCGTGAAGAATGGATCCCCTTCCGGGCTTGTTTGAACGCCAGAAAGTTCCGCACAATCCGCTCATGGTCCTCTTGTGCTGATACACGAAAGGGAGGAAGGACCAGAGAGAACATCAGAAGGAATAGCAATAGGCGCTGCAAGAGGGTGTTTCGTGAAATCCCGGTGTATGGTGTCATGCAGCGATGCAGCAGCAGGTCACCCCCTTCCGGGGGGACCCTGGATCATCGTTATTTCAAAGAATGAATGCGGTGTCATCATGACCGATACCATATGCAAATATCGCACCGCAAAGGGCATCGGGGATCACTCGACCGTTGAGGACCGATAATTCCTGTACACCCGGTACACCCGGATAAACTGAAAAGCAGGTACCATCCGTTGGACCGAAGGTTTTTTCCTCCGGATCAATGTCCGGACGGATGTCTACGGGCCGGAGGATACAACGAGGTCAACGCGGGTCCACCGCACCACCATGGCGCCGGCCGCAGGAATCTGCTCGATCACCGCCCCCTGCGGAACGGTTTCACTTGATTCGTAGTACACCGTTCCCACACTCAGGTATGCATTCGTGATCACAGCCATTGCATCGTTCCGGTCTTCCCCGACCACATCGGGCACGGAGACCTCCGGCGCAGCGACCGCGGTGAAGGGATACGTGGTAAAGAAGGGCGTCCCCTGGGGATAATACTGATACGGGGTGAACTGAGAAGGCCGGTTTACGTAAAAGGCATTGAGCGACGACATCGGGTACAATGCGTAAAAACTCGTGAATCCGAAATCATACGAGACCGACGGCCTGGCGTAGACACTGAACCAGAAAGGGCTGGATTTAATGAACGAGGGATTTTGTGAATACGAGGAATAGGCAAGGGCGTTTCGTATCCAGTTGCCGTTGTCGTTCATGAATGGAGAATCCATTCCCGAGGCGCTGACCGTCACGAGAAGAAAAAAACCGAGAAGGATGAAACACATGACCCTGGCAGTTCTGTTGCTCATACAAACTGTCTCCTATGTATACGGGATATTCCCAACTCTATGAATGATAGAAAGAAACGGTGATCACTGCTACGTATCAATGTATCACCAAAATTTATTCTGTCAATAGTGCAACTGCTCACCAGATTGAGTTATTAATCGCCATTACAAGAAATATGGTGGAAACATGTATTAGACATAAAGAAGGGGCATAGCCTTATGCCGTCTTTGTCCTGGACACGATTATCCGAAGGGAAAAGAGGAGCAAAAAGAAGAAGGCGGAAAGAAGGATGATGGTGCCGGAGGCAGGGACATTCAGATAGAAGGCAAGCCAGAGTCCCATGATCACCGAAATCACCGCCACGAGCATGGAGATCAGGATGGCGTGAAAAAAACTTTTTGCCATCTGGAGCCCTGCAGCGGCAGGAATGACCACCAGGGCGGTGACGAGAAGCAAACCCACGATCTTCATTCCCAGGACAACCACCATCGCCGTGAGGATGATCATGATGCTTTCAAGACCTCGCACCTTGATGCCGCTCGCCTTGGCTGAATCAGGATCAAAGGTGATAAAGAGGAACTCCTGGTAATAGAGGGTGATCGCTGCACATGCAATGACGGTCAGCACTATGGAGAACCAGACCTCCGCTGCGGATATTGCCAGGATGTTTCCGAACAGGTAGCTCATGAGGTCGACATTGAAACCGCCCGCCAGACTTGCCAGAATGATCCCGATGGCCATGCCGATGCTGCTGAAGATGCCGATGGCGGTGTCCTCGTACACCCCCGCCTTTTCCCTGAGCTTGATGATGCCCACGGCGCAGACGACCCCGATGATCAAGGCGGCGATCATGGGGGTGATGTGGAGGATGAGTCCCACCGCCACCCCGCCGAAGGTGATGTGGGCAAGCCCGTGGCCCAGCATGGCATCCTTGCGCAGGACCAGGAAAACCCCGAGGATTGCGCAGGTGGTGGCGATGAAGATTCCGGCAAACAGTGCCCTCTGCATGAAGCTGTAGGCGAGAAAGAATTCCACGAAAAGCCCTTTCGTTAATGACGGTGGCAGATGAGGTGTCGCTCTCCCTTCAGAAATGTCTCGACGAACGATGACCGGCAGAATTCTTCATGGGTGCCGTGAAACACGAGGGTCTGGTTGAGGCACGCCACCTTGGTGACATACTTGGTGACCATGCCGATATCATGGGTGATCAATACAATGGTGATGCCGTGGAGCTTGTTCAGGGAACTGAGCATATCATAAAAAAGGCCCTGAGTGGCGGCGTCCACCCCGGTGGTCGGCTCGTCAAGAAAGAGTATCTCAGGGTTATTGACGATGGCCCGTGCGATGAAGACGCGCTGCTGCTGCCCGCCTGAGAGCTCTCCGATCCTGCGCCTCGTGAATTCCTCCATGCCCACCTTTTCCAGGGCCTGGTTGATTAGTGAGTCATCACTCCTGTAGATGAAGCGGGGGAATCTCTTTCCGGCCAAAAGCCCCATGGCCACCACCTCCTTGACGGAGGCGGGAAAGTATGGGTCGATATGGGTGGCGTTTTGCGGTACATACCCCAATCGTTGCCACTGGGAGAATTCGGTGCTCGCCTGGTCAAACAGCACTATTTCACCCTTTTGCACCGGCAGGATGCCGAGCACCAGCTTGATGAGGGTTGTTTTCCCGGAGCCGTTCGGCCCGAGGATGGCGAGGAAATCCCCCTGGATGATCTCGAATGAGATATCCGATAACACCAGGGTGCCGGCGTAGTGGTACTCAAGCCCCTTCACGGATATCTGTGTAATCGCCTGTTCACTCACATTCAAGGCCCTTCATGAGGTTCTCGAGGTTTTCCTTCATAACGTCAATGAAGGTGATCCCTGCTTTCCTCTCCTCCCTGGTCAGGTTTGCCCCGGGATTGATAACCATGATCGTTGCACCGATCTCTTCGGCGAGAACCCGGGCGAGCCGATCATTGGCAAGCCGTTCATAAAAGATCGTGCATATCCCGATGCGCTTTGCATAATCCGTGATCCCAGCCATCTCCCTCGGTTTCGTTTCGGCATCGGGATTCATTCCCATAAGGGAGATCTGCTCCAAACCATAGCGTTGCACAAGATACGAAAATGCCGCATGCCCCGCAACGAGTATCTCGGATCGCTTGCATCGCGCCAGGGATTCCGCATATTGGGTGTCCAGTGCGGCCAATCGTTCATTGTATGCGCTTGCGTTACGCCGATAAAGGGATGCCCCTTCGGGGTCCTTGCGGGAAAATGCATCGGCGAGCGTATCCACGATTCTTTGATCCATACGAAAATCAAGCCATATATGCGGATCAATACCCTCGTGTTGGCGGCCCGTATGCGCATGCTTATGGGGCATGTTTCTTACCCCCTGCTCAGAGGGGACATCTCCTGCTGATTGCCGGGGGGAGGGAATTTCCAGCTTCTCCATAATCTCCACCACCTCCAATGAATCCCTTCGCGCACCCTCGAGAATATCCCTGGCCCATGGCTCCAAACCGCTCCCTATATAAATAAAGAAATCCGCCTTCGCGATGGTAAGGATATCGGAAGGGCGCGGTTCCCAGGTATGGGGTTCCGCACCGGGTGGAAGGAGAAGTCTCACCGTGGCCCGCTCCCCCCCGACGGCACGCGCGAATTCCTGGAGGGGAAAAATGCTTGTCACCACGGTCAATCGCGGTGCGCACCATCCTGCGGCACAGGCAAACAGGATGACAGCCATTACCAGCGCGCCCAGGATTCGTCCGACTCCCCTTTCCATGGTCATCTCCTCACCGGTGATGGAGCGTGAGATATACAGGTGAATGGGCTGCCTCCGCATTCTCTGACAATGGAAGGGTAGTATAGGAGGGGGGCAATGTCAAGACATTTGATCCATTTGCATAAGGTCATACACGGTTTTTGTTTTTAGACTATTCATAGAATTTATGCCCCATCATACACAAAAAATATCCCTGCCTGCCTCGTTCCCCCCTTTATAATTAAATCTTTAATAAAATTTTATAAAAAAGATATTCAATAAAATATATTAATTATAGAGACATTTTGGCACAAATCTTGTTTCTTATAGAAACGACGCTACAGACATAATCTCCACCTGATTTTGTCTTTTCTCCATCCGAGAAGGAAGGGTAATCAGCACAGGTATAGCATGAACAAAGGGATACAGAAATGGAGACCATAACGGACGTAACGGTCATCCGGCAAATGCTCGATGTGGAAAAAAGTGCCTGTAACATCATTGACGAGGCTAAACAAGAGGCAAACAAGCTTATAGAGGATGCGCGGAATGAGTCAAGAAAAATCATAGAGGAGACAAAGCAGGAGATCTCCCGGAGAACAGAGGTCCTGGAAAGCCAGTTACAGGAAGAAGCAGAGGGAGAGATCAACCGAATTAATGCCTCAAAACAAAATATGTTGGAAATAATAAAACAAAAGTCACACCAGAAAAGAGAACAGGCAGTAGAAATAGTAAGTGAATTTTTATTTAAGACAATCGTTGGTTAGTCATGTTAAAGGATGCTATCCGTTTTTCATACATAAATGCAAAGATACGATCATTGAAGAGCCGATTGCTCATTCCAACCGATTACGAAAAATTAATCAAGGCTCAAGGGTATCAGGGATTGGTTGAGTACCTGCGCCTGACATCCTATGGTACGAAGATCGATGAGACCCTCTCTTCGTTCGATGATCTTATCCATCTCTACCATACCCACCTGTTTGAAATCTACACCAAACTCATTGATTCCCTGTCCGGCAATATCAAGCGGCTGGTGCATCATCTGTACCAACGCTACGAGCTTGAGAATTTGAAGGTTATCATCAGGACAATCTGCTACGGTCAACAGGTGGAATACGCACGACGGCTTCTGTTGCCTGTTACCAAACATGCCACCTTTTCATCGGATGGGCTTCTTGCATCAAGGGATATGACCGAACTCATCGAGGCAGTCAAAGGCACATGGTACTACGAACCCCTGGAAAATTCATTGTATCGATTTGAAAACGAGGGGGAGACATTTCCCTTGGAAATGGCCCTTGACTTGAGTTATTACAAACATCTGTGGGAAATCGTTTCATCACTGGTCCTAAAAGACAAGAAGGTTGCGAGAACACTTTTAGGGATCCAGTTGGATGCCTTAAATATTATATGGATCATCCGCTTCAAGGAAAGTTATCGTTTCACTCCTGAAGAGATCCTCAATTACAGCCTTGTGGATGGAAAACATATATCCAAAAAGGTGAGGAAACGATTGGCGTATTCGGTCGGCATAAACGATGTGATAGCAAATCTGGAAGGGACGCCGTATAAAAGTTTTTTACAAGGCATGAATGATCCTGAAGCAGGATATATCAAGTTACTCAAATATGTCTTAAATATTACCACAAACAACTGGAGCAGATATCCTTTCCAAATAGGGACTATTTTGGATTACATATTTTTTATTGAAATGGAAATAAAGGACCTCATTACCATTACTGAGGGAATAAGAATAGGAATGTCTAATAATGAAGTTAATAAACATATAGTACACAATGTTGAGATAACTTGTTAACTTATTGTTAATAATTCATACACTTTATAAACAATAACGTATACTATTGTTACATTTTATATTTATAGCAGTATCGTATTGATTGCGGTTAGGAGCTGTGTATAATGTTAAGACCTGCAAAAATGGCACGCATAGATCTTCAGATCCCTGAGGATGATATTGCAAAGATAACCCTCGGTATTGCCAATCTCAATATCATACATCTGATGAATGTTCGCAAGACCCCTCTTGGTGAGCTCAATATCGAAGCAAGCCAGGAGAACGTATTGACGTGCAAATACAAAAAATTAAAACGAAGGATTGACACCCTCTGTCAGGCCCTCCAGATCGAATTGGATAAGATCCCCTGGTGTCCCTATATCAATGATATCAATCCCCACGGAGACATCATCACGATAGAGAACGAGGTAACGAACATCGAAGAAGCGATTATGCCTGTGATCAGGGAGGCGAATGCCTTCAAGGAACAACGGCAGGAAAAGGTAAAACTGCTGCAGCATACGGAAATCATCCAGACCTCGGGACTTGATTTCTCACAATTCCATGAATGCCGATTTCTCTACATCACGGCAGGGTTGATGCCCATTGAGAATCTGGAACGGCTGGAATTGAGCCTGTCAAATATCTATCACATCATTATTCCTTCCACCAAGCTGGGCAAGAGGCGTCTTGCCTTCATTATGGGCGCCGCCAAGGACCAGGAAAAAATCGAAAAGGCGCTGCGGAGTGCCTACTTCGAAAAACTTGAACTCTACCTTACCAGGTCGTCGGCTGACAGGCCGAGTCTCCAGGATTTGAGGGACCAGATCGGTGCCATCGACTCACATTGCTCCGAGGCGGAAAACCGGCTCAACAAGATAAAGATGGGGATCAAAAAGCACCTTCTCCGGCTCAATCAACGAATACTGCTCTCCCTCAACATCCTCGAGACAGCAAAATCCTTCGATAAGGTGGGAAGCAGCTACCATATCTCCGGGTGGATACCCCAGGACATCGTACCCGCCCTGGAAAGGGAGGTGAAAAAGGCAAGCACCCACCAGGCAAAAATCAGTGTGATGATCCCCAACGGATCGGCAAAGGGACCCAAGGGATACCTGAAGATCCCCACCTGCCTCAAGAACCCGTTTTTCCTCCAGCCATTTGAGAAAATAATCTTCGGCTACGGAATTCCCAACTATAACGAGGTCGAGCCCACCATATTCTTTGCCCTGAGCTTCCTCATCATGTTCGGCGTCATGTTCGGCGACGTGGGCCATGGGTTGACCCTCTTTGTCCTCGGACTGTTCGGGTACAAAAGGACCAGGAAGGAATTCATCAGACAGATGGGGCTCATCATTATGGAATGCGGGATCATGTCCACGATCTTCGGCCTGTTGTACGGCTCATTCTTCGGGTTTGAGCATGTCCTGCCGGCCCTGTGGTTCAGTCCGATGAGCAATATCTACTATTTTATGAAGCTTACCGTCGGTTTCGGGATCGGTATCATCAGCCTCGGCCTTATCCTGAATATCATCAACTCAATAAAGAATGGTGAGTTCCTCAAGGGAATATTCGGTGAGATGGGCATGATGGGGCTCGTTTTCTACTGGGGGTGCGTGGGCTTGATCATCATATACATGGTCAACGGCAAATTGATCTTTACCTCCAGCTATGCCCTGTGGCTCCTTCTGTTTCCCCTGGTGATGATCTTCTTCAAGGAACCGCTCTATAATCTTTACGGCAAAGTGGTCCTCAAGAAGGACATTCCGATCTTTCCCTCCAACCTGGGGCTCTATTTCATGGAGGGAATCATCGAGATC
>JBLIRP010000058.1:0-25755 GCA_049472355.1 bacterium
GATAATCTATTATTGAAACTATTGTTTTGAGAGAATTTACTTCCTGTTATTGTGGTAAAAATGATTCTCGGGTGATAACTATCTGTTTTTTATAGTATCGTTATTTGACAGGATGGTATTATTATTTGACATTTTAAAGGATCATCGAGATAGAAGATTGAACGAAGACTCATTTATCTGCAAAAAGAACCACATGAAAAACAGAGGATATCCATCGTAAACATTCTATGTCTGCAGCATAGCCGAGGGTTTAGCTTTGGAATTATGACCTTGACGTGGCACTGGAATCTCATACACAACATTTGACAATAGCTCTAATTACAATGAAATTTGCTTAGGCATACCGGAAGAACTCCTGAATAATCAAGCCAAACTTATTACTACAAACTATGTTGTTGTCGAAACCATTTACTCTTTAAGCAGGGTAAATTTCAGAAAAACAGTCATTGAATTTATTGATAAACTTGAAAAATCACCAAATGTTCAGATAATAAGGATAACCGATGAGACGCATCAGTCGTGCACCATCACCCCACTGCCATCCCCTCTATACCATATACCCGGTACCCGATCCCAGTGCATCAGGGCATAGCCCAATTCTCATTCAAACCGGACGATTCTATAATCCCAGGAACCACATCATCCCCGCCAAGAGGCATTATATGTACACCTTGGCACATTGGCTTGATTTTCTTGATAATGCGTGACGAGATTTCCACGGCCTTTCTTTTGCGATCCTCCCTTTTTGTCTCAGCCATTTCATTGATCATATCTTCGGGCACTGAGACCCCCGCCACATTTTCGTTTATCGCATCCTCCAGATCCTCCAATTCCTGAAGCATGGCTACAGGAACCGAATGAGCCGGCATCCTGGCCTTTAACTCCGCCAATTCCCTTTCCAGTCTCAGTATGTCTTCCTTAATGCCTTCCTTATTTTCCACGCCTTAATTCCCTTCCTTCCCGCAAACCATTTCACCCCATAATGGGCATTGCATGAAAGATGGTAGCCACGTTCCCGTTCACATGTATCGGCCTCCATGCAATGAAGATGGAAATGTTGTTCCATTCCTTGTATGAAACCTCCTGGATAAACACAGGAATATCACGCTAAATACGGATCCCATGACGGAATCAACAGAGCCCCTACCCTTCCGTGCCGGACTCCTCGCCCGCAATGATCATCGATGAGACCAGCATGGTAGGGGCGCCGAAGGGACCGTAAAAGCGGAGGTTATCCGCGCACTTGGAGATGCTGGTAAGCATATCCAGCATGTTTCCGGAGATGGTGACCCCCCGCACCGGATAGGCACGTTGTCCCCCCTTGATCCAGTAGCCGGTTGCTCCGAGGGAGTAATCCCCGGAGATCGGATTGATGGTGTGGGCGCCCATGACATCCGTCACATAGAACCCCTCCTGGATGCCGGCGAGAAGCTCTTCCTCGGTGCAGGTCCCCTTTTCGATGTAGAAATTGGTGGCACCCACCTGCGGCGGGGACTTCGGTCCGGGCCTGACCCCGTTTCCGGTCGATTTAACCCCGTCCTTGTGCGCGGTATAGCTGTCGTAGAGGTAGGTGGCAAGCCTCCCCTTGTCCACAATGATGGTCTTCTGCGTGGGCACTCCCTCCCCGTCATAGGGGGCGGTGGCAAGCCCCCCGTCAAGCAGCCCGTTGTCCACCAGGCTCACCGCAGAAGAGGCCACGGTCTGTCCCAGGCGGCCCGCCATGAGTGAGCGGCCCTTCTGAACCGCATCGGCGAAAAAGGCAGGGGAAAAGGCGCCCACGATGCTGATCCCCACCGGGGGTGAAAATATCACCGGCGCCCTTCGGGTGCCTATTGAGCGGGCGCCGAGCAGGGAGAGGGCCTTGTGCGCGGCACCCTCCCCCACCTCATCCCATTTCAGGCGGTCATAGGAGGTCTGTATATCCATCTCCCATGCCATCTGGGCATCCGAGCCCTCCTGGGCCACCACCATGGCAAAGGTGGAGCAGGCGGTCTTGCCGTAGGACACCTCCATGCCGTGGGAGTTGACAAGGTAGACATCGGTGAGGGTCTCGGAATAGGAAAACTGCCGCGCCACCTTTATCCGCGGATCGACCCGGTAGGCAGCCCGCTCCATCTCCTGGCATCGCGTGAACTTCTCGGTGAGAGGAACGGAGGACAACCGCTCGTCCATGGTCACCGGGGTGGTAGCCTTGCCGGAGGAAGGAAGGTGATAGTGCGGGTCCTCATCGGTGCTTGCCGCCGAGTTCATGACCTGGTCGACCAGCATGTCCAGGGAGGCGGGGGAAAAATCGGTGCTATACGCAAACCCGAGGGAATGGCCCCTGAGTATGCGCACCGCCAGAAGCCGGTCCTGGGAATTCTTGATGACGTCTATGGCGCCATGCTCCACCTCGAGATGGGTGTTCCTGGCTTCCATGAGGCATATCTCCCCTGCCGTCGCCCTTCCCTTCAGGCAGCGGTCCAGGACCTCCCTGGCCTTGTTCGTCAATGAACGATCCATGCTCCCTCCTGCTTACCCGAGGATCACCTCGAGCGGTTCACCCTTTGCAATGCCGCCCTGCCTGGCCAGGGAATCCTGATTGGAAAAAAGCTCGATATAGCCGTGGCTTCCCACGATGGCGCCGGTTTTTCCCTTCCCCGCATCCTCGTAAGCCTTGCACAGGCGATCGATGACAATGTCCTTGATGGTCACGCTGAATCCCGCTTCCCTCTGTCCCAGACGATCTTCAACCAGCGAAAACGGGATGTTCGTCACCAGGTTTCCGAATATATCGATGTGAATCACGCGGCCTTGAATCCGGGTGCCGCCCCCGGAGACCTTTGGTCGTGGAATGTCGCAGCGCACATAATCATCGATCACGGGTCCCATGCGCTGCGGATCGACCCCGCGCGAGAGCCAGGCTGCAGCCGGGGCGAATATATCCCTCCCGTGAAAGGTCCGGCTGATCCGCGGGAGGAAATAGGCGTGCTCCTTCAGATGGATGACCCGCTCGATCGATTCCCGCTCGTAGATATACGAGAGCACGCCGTTGTCCGGGGCCACGAACGAATATCGTGTGGTCACCGCGACAATGGGCCTCCTCTCGCCCCCCACCCCCGGATCGACAACGATGCAGTGTATGGTGCGGGCAGGAAAATAGGAATAGGCGCAGCTTACCATAAAGGCCGCATCCAGGAGGTCGAAGGGGGAAATCTCATGGGCTATGTCGATGATCTGAACCTGCGGGTTGATCCCCAGTATCACCCCCTTCATGCTCCCCACGAAGGGGCCGCTGGCGCCGAAATCCGTGGTCAGCGTGATGATGCGCTGTGTGTGCGAGCCATCCCTTTCACCAGGCGTGCGATCCAATGTCCCTCCCTCAAGGCACTCCATACGCCGTTTCGGGTTGCACGCCGCTCTCCCCTCGCCTCAAAACCGCAGCCCGGTGTAGGAGCCGAACGAGGGTTGCAGGAACGTGCCGTACGATGGCTGCATGAACGTGCCGAATGAAGACCACGGCATACTGAACGAGGGCTGCATGAACGATTGGTTCCATCCGCCGGATGAGGGTTGCGAATAGGTGAACGGCTGGCCCCCCCAGCCGGTGCCGAGGCCCGTTCCCGCGCCATAGGGAAATGTGAAGGACGGTGTGAACGACTGGAGCGGGGAGGTTTGGGGTAAGAAGGAGAGACCGGTCCCTGCAGAGGGATAACTGATGGACGCGGAGCCGGAGTGTGCCTTCCGGGTGACGTAGTTGGGTTCGGTGTACTCCACGTACCCGCCGATCCCGGAAAATGCCCGGCGCACCTCCTCCACATCCTGACCATCGGGGAACTTGAGGACATGGAATGCCCCCGAGGATGATGCGCTGATCTCATAGATCCCGAATTGCTCGATAAGCTCGTTGATCTCCGCTATGTTGGTATGGGGACCTCCTGTGTGATGCTCGATGCTGACCCCGCCGCTGAACCCCACGATCAGTTCCCCCTCCTTCATCGTCTTGGTCTGGGCGGAGCCGCCGTAGGATATTGAGGGGAATGTCCTGATATCCGAATAGGGGGTCATGCCGAATCCCGACCATGATTGCCCCAACGGGGACGTTGACCACGGTTGACCCAACGGGGACGACGGCCATGATTGTCCCCATTGAGAGGGTATGGTGGTGAAGGCGGGCTGACTCCACAATCCCGGACTCATACCGAAGAGCCCGTAATACTGGGCAAAGCACCTGCCTCCCAGCCAAAGGCATAAAAATACGAGCACCATGACCGCACACCCTTGTACGCGCCAACCAATACGTGCCATCACGCCCCCCCCCTTTTCTTCGACACCATGTTGTTCAAGGCCTTGAGCCACTCACTGCCCACCACCTCGCCGTAGATCTCCGGCCTTCGCTCCTTGAAAAAATTCCAGGTCCGGCGGGTGTCCTCTATCCTGGACAGGTCCACAGAGGCAAGGACCACGGCGTCGGTGAGGCCGCTGGGGCCTGCGATGAACTCCCCTTCGGGATCAACGCAAAAACTCTGTCCATAGAAATCAAGGCCGTTTTCCTTTCCCACCCGGTTCACCCGGAAACAGAAAACCCCGTTATTCACGGCATTCGCTGCGATCACCTTCTCCCATTTGCCCTGGGAGGCAAAGGCGCATGCGGTGGGGCAGAAGATGACCTGGGCCCCTTTCAGGGCAAGGATCCGGCACCCCTCGGGATAAAAATTGTCCCAGCACATCTGCACCCCTATGACCGCCCACCTGGTGGAGAAAACGGGGAATCCCAGATCCCCCCTGCCGCAGTAGTAGCCCTCCTCCCAACAGGGCACGTTGGGGATGTGGTTCTTGCGATATTTCCCCGCAACCTTTCCATCCGCATCGATGACCACCGTGGTGCTGAAGTAGAGCCCGTCCATAGCCTTCTCGAAGACGGGGGATACCAGCACCACCTTCTTTTCCCGCGCCTTCTTTCGCAGATCGCTCACCACGGGCCCCGACATCGCCTCGGCGAATCTGAAACTCGCCTCGTCCGCCCCGGCGGGAAACCAGGGGGTATGAAAGAACTCCTGCAGGCAGATGATCCGCGCACCCTGTTCCACTGCCATGTCGATGAGCCCGAGGGCCTTCTGCACATTTTTTGCGGTATCCTGGTGACACACCATCTGAATGCCGGCTATCTTGACGGAGTGATCCTCGGTGGTATTCCCTTCCTTATGTTCTTCATCCATGTCCTCTGCTCCCTATCGTCCACAGCACTTCTTGTATTTCATCCCGCTCCCGCACGGGCAGGGCTCGTTGCGTCCGACCTTTTTTTCCTTTCGTTTCTGCTGGGGCGGGGCAAAGCTCCCCGCCTTCTTTGCCGCCTCCAGTTGCTGGGCCACCTTCAACCGTCGCTGCCGCTCCTTCTCCTCCTCATCCCTGACCGACTGGATCATGAACAGATGGGTAACGGTCTGCTGCTTGATCATCCAGATCATCTCCTGGAACATGTCGAACCCTTCCCGCTTATACTCTATCAAGGGGTCCTTCTGACCGTACCCGCGCATGCCGATCCCCTCCTTGAGGTGGTCCATGGCATACAGGTGGTCCTTCCACAGGGTGTCGATGGTGGAGAGCATGATCATCTTTTCGAGGTGACGCATGGTGGCGCTGCCGATATTCTTCTCCCTGCCCTCGTATTGCTGGATGATGGCGTTGTGCACGTCCTCCTTGAACTGCGCCTGGGTGACGTCCCTGAGCCTCTCCGGATCAGGCTCCCAGAGAAACCCGAACCTCCTGAGGAGTTCACCCTTGAGGCCCTTGAGGTCCCAATCCTCCGCATAGGACCGGGGGCTGGTATGCTCGTCCACGCAATCCTCGATCATCTCCTCGATCATATCGTACAACACGCCCTTGACCGATGCGCTCTCCAGGACCATGCGTCGTTGCTCGTAGATCACCTCCCGCTGCTTGTTCATCACGTCATCGTATTCAAGGAGGTGCTTTCGAGCCTCGAAGTGGATCCCCTCCACCCGGGCCTGGGCCCGCTCGATGGCCTTGGTGACCATCCGGTGCTCGATGGGCTGGCCGTCGTCCATGCCCAGGCCGGACATGATCCTGGATATCATCTCGGAGCCGAATATGCGCAGAAGATCGTCCTGCAGGGAGAGATAGAAGCGGGATGACCCCGGGTCTCCCTGTCGGCCGGAACGCCCGCGAAGCTGGTTGTCGATGCGCCTGCTCTCGTGCCGTTCCGTGCCGATGACATGGAGTCCCCCCAGATCGGCGATCCCCTCACCCAGGACGATGTCCGTGCCTCGCCCCGCCATGTTGGTGGATATGGTGACCGCACCCCTCTGGCCCGCCTGGGCGATGATCTCCGCCTCCTTCTCGTGGTACTTCGCGTTCAACACGTGGTGGGGAATTCCCCTCTTGGAGAGCAACTCGTGGAGCCGCTCCGATTTCTCGATGGCAATGGTGCCCACCAGCACCGGACGTCCGACCCGGTTGCACTCCTCTATCTCATCCGCCGCCGATTTGAACTTCTCATCCTCGGTGCGGTAGATCACATCCGGGTAATTGTCCCGTATGAGGGGCCGATTGGTGGGGATTACCACCACGTCGAGGTTGTAAATCTTGCGGAACTCCATGGCCTCGGTGTCGGCGGTGCCGGTCATTCCGGCAAGCTTCTTATAGAGCCGGAAGTAGTTCTGGAAGGTGATGGACGCAAGGGTCTGGTTCTCGCGGGCGATCTTCACCCGCTCCTTCGCCTCCAGGGCCTGATGGAGACCATCGCTGTAACGCCTTCCCGGCATGAGGCGGCCGGTGAATTCATCCACGATGATCACCTCTCCCTCCTTCACCACGTAGTCCACGTCACGCTTGAATATGCGATGCGCCTTGAGCGACTGCTCCACCTTGTGGATCAGGGAGAGGTGCTTGGCCGACTCCATGCCGTCCGCGCCTTCCTCGGACTCGTACAGGTCCTTTATACCGAGCTGGCGCTCCACCTTCATCCTTCCCTGTTCCGTGAGGAACACCGCCTTCTTCTCCTCGTCCACCTGATAGTCCCCATCCTCCTCCTTGTCCTCCTCGCCTCGCAGGGGCCGCCCCTCGCTGAGCCTGGGGATGATCCGGTCGACCCGGTAGTAATCGTCCGTCTCCGCCTGTTCCGCAGGACCGGAGATGATGAGAGGGGTCCTCGCCTCGTCGATGAGGATGCTGTCCACCTCGTCGACGATGGCGTAGTAGTGCTCACGCTGCACGTAATCCGCAAGGTCGAATTTCATGTTGTCGCGCAGGTAATCGAACCCGAACTCGTTGTTGGTCCCGTACGTCACGTCCGATTGATACGCCCTTGTCCGCTCCTCGTCATCAATGTCGTGCTGGATGATCCCCACGGAAAGCCCGAGGAACCTGTACACCTTGCCCATCCATTCGCTGTCCCTCTTGGCCAGGTAGTCGTTCACCGTGACCACGTGCACCCCTTTGCCGGTTATGGCATTCAGATATACGGGGAGGGTCGCCACCAGGGTCTTTCCTTCACCGGTTGCCATCTCGGCGATCTTTCCTTCATGGAGCACCACCCCTCCCATGAGCTGGACATCGAAATGGCGCATCTTGAGGGTGCGTTTCGCCGCCTCCCTAACCACGGCAAAGGCCTCGGGGAGGAGATCCTCCAGCACGGCCTTCTCCTCATCGAGGATCTTCTTCTCGATCCGCTCAAACTCGAGCTTTTCATCGAGATCGAGCTTGTTAAGCCCCCTGAAATGCTCCTCGGTGATCCCCTCGCCCGCCTTGAACAGGTCCATGTGCTTGCGGTAGTATTCCCTGAACCGCTCCGTCTTCGCCTGAAGGTCTTCGTCACTGAGCTTTTGAATCTCCGGCTCCAGTTCATTGATGCGGTCCACGTATTCCTGGAGCCGTTTCAATTCGCGCTCGTTCTTGCTCCCGATAATCTTGGTAAGTAATGTCTGTATCATGGTTCCCTTTTCTTGATGTGTGCTGCGCGGGATCCCCATGATCCCACGGATGAGGGTTTTCTCTCATGTCCCGGGCATCGGCTGGTTCCGGCACCCGCCAAACGGTATCAACCGACATCACCATCCCATCCGCCGGTGCGGCGTCATTGCCACCCAAAACCCTTCGGGGATTATTGTATGCCTGTTGGGAGAAATAATCAATTGTTACCTATGGTTAATTTGAATTATGCTTGAGGTGGAGAATACACTGGTGAAACATTCATGAGCCGGATGAAACTGCGAATGTCGAATGCAGAATGTAGAATGTAGAAGTGAAACGCAGATGAGACTTCGGCTCACAAAGAGGCATGAAAATACCCAAAGGGGATTTTCAAGTGAAAAAGGAAAAGGGGGATGCGTCAACCAAACTTGGTCAGGTGGAGCAAAGCGGAACACTAATAGGGGGATACGCGGTGTCAGGGAAGACAGCGCATCAATCGAGCATGTAGTAGATCGGATTCACCGGGGTCCTGTTTTGCCGGACCTCGTAGTGCAGGTGCGGGGCCGTGCTGCGGCCGGTGTTGCCGAGGTAGGCGACTATGTCACCGCGTTCCACCTTATCCCCGACCTTTACGAGATTGACCGAGTTGTGGGCATAGATGGTAGAAAATCCATAACCGTGACTGAGAACCACCACCTTGCCGTAGTTTCCCTTAACCGCTGAAAAGGTAACGATACCCCGGGCGGTCGCCATGATCGGGGTGCCCCTCCGGGAGGCGATATCCACGCCATGGTGCATCCTTCTCTTCCCGGTGAAGGGTGACTTCCGGTAGCCGAATCCCGAGGTGATCCATCCCCTGGTCGGCCATATGGCAGGAGTGGAATCGAGGATCGATTTTCTGCTTTCGATGATGGTGGTCAACTCCTGGAGGGTATCCTCCTGAGAGGAGACCTCGAATTCGATGTTTTCAAGCTCCTCCTCCATCTGTTCAACCAGCCGGCCGAGGTTGACACGGGAGAATTCGTACATGCCGTCCGCAATACCGCCGCCCATGCCGAACACCTGCTTGCTGTTTTCCGGCTTCTTGATCCCCGCAAGGATCTGAAGCTTTGAATTGGAGCTGTGAAGTTGGTTCAACCTCCTGCCCAGTGATTCGATCCGTTTGGTGAGCGAGGTCAGTTGGAGTTTTTGCTGGCGATTGTCTTCCCTGAGCCTGGCAACATCGGTGACCTGCCGTTTTAAACCGAAGTAATGACACACCATGACCCCGGAAAAGATAAGGGCGGCTATACCGAATATCAATAATCCCTTGAGTAATCCCTTCGACAGGTAAAAGCGCCTGGGCTTTGACGAAGGATCGGGAACGATGATAATGGTATATTTTTTGCCCAATGACGCCTCCTTAGGAACTATAAATTGAGCCACTCAAGAGCAGTTGAACTATAGCATGTCTCCCCCCCCTTTTGTCAAGGGAAGGAGAGAATCCTTCGAACTTCTCCCCCAGTGTCCATCGTAGAAGCCTGATCGCCATGTACTGCGGCCCCCCCCGTGCCATCCGCTCTTTTGGATGGGTTCCGACATATCCGTGATGTCGGTTACCCAATTTTTCTATATTTCTTATCGGTATTTATTCTATTTGTCATCGTATATAACGTATATCGGTCATACGCAGTGCTCTCATCGGCTTGTTTCCGGCGCTAATCGCCGGTATCGATGATCTTCAGCCGCCGGGCGGCGCTCCGCACCTCCTCCAGGGAACTCACCACCGGGCATGCCGGAAGGTTCCTCAGGATGGTCCTCCCGTATGATTTGGTGAATATCCTGGGATCCAGGATGACCAGAAGACCCCGGTCCTCCCGATGGCGAATCAAACGGCCCAGCCCCTGCTTGAGGGTAATAATCGCCGAAGGAAGCTGATAATCGAAGAAGGGATTCCCGCCCCTGTGCCTGATCCATTGTATACGGGCCTCGGTGACCGGATCGGTGGGGACCGAAAAGGGGAGCCGGTCGATCACCACGCAGCTCAAGCTTTCACCCGGTATGTCGATCCCCTGCCAGAAGCTCCCCGTAGCGAGCAGCACCGAGGGAATATCCCGCCAGAATTCCGCGAGCAGATGTTCCTTGGACCCCTCCCCCTGCTTCAAGAGGCGATACTCAATCCCGATATTCTTCAAGTAGCGGTAGACCCTCTCCAGGTTTCGATAGCTGGTGAAAAGGAGAAGTGCCCTCCCCTGGGTCACACGAAGGATCTGCTCGCTCTGGCGACCGATCCGTTCCGCAAATTCCTCCGTGGCCGGATCGGGCATATCCCTGGGTATGAAGATGACCGCCTGATGGGCGTAATCAAAATGGGATTCCACGATCAGCTCATGGTCGGATTCCATCCCCAGCCTGGCCTTGATATACTCAAATCCTTGATCGGTGGAGAGGGTTGCGGAGGTCAGCACAAGCCCCCTCAAGGGATTGAAGAGGTGGGCGGCGAGATCGCGGGACACGTCAATGGGCGATACCCGCAATGTTACGGTCCTCCCCCTCCGCTCCCCCCAGAAGACGAACTCCGGGTCGCCATGATCGTAGACGAACTCCAGGGAGGACTGAATCTCCTGGGCCCGCTGGGAACACCGGGTCAGGGCATCGCTCGTCGTTTCAAGCCTTCCCAGGTGCTCACGCAATTGGGTGAGCATCCTGATCAGGAGATGCAGGGTGTCTTTGGTGTTTCCCGTAATGACACGGTCATTGATGGAAAAGCGGTCCTCGCACCAGGACAGGGAATCGAAAAGGGCGCCCCCCGCCTTCAGGGTCCGCTCGGAGGCGCCGGCGATTTCGGCATTTTCACCGCGGACCGCTGCAATTTCGTGGCGAATATCCCGTATCAACTCCTGTATGCGGTGGTTACTCACCGCGCACCCGAAATACTCCGTTGCCACCTGCTCGAGCATGTGCGCCTCATCCAGGATAAGCCTGGCATAGGGCGGGATCGCATAGACACCGGACCTTGCCCGCAGGCAGCAGTCCGCAACAAGCAGGTGGTGATTGACCACGACGATGTCCGCGGCTGCCGCCTCCTGTCGTGCAATGGTGACAAAGCAGCGTTCATAGTCGGCGCACCTTTGCCCGAGGCATGTCTCAGTGGTTGAGCAGATCTCGGCCCAGAGGGGATCATCCTCCGGAAGCCACTCCAGTTCGGTGCGGTCACCCTGCTCGGTGCAGGCGAGCCATGATTGTATGTCCGCCCGCCTTTTCCCCGCTCCGCCGATGGTGAGCCCCGGATGAGATGCAAAGAGCTTCCACCTGCGCCGGCAGAGGTAATTCCCCCTCCCCTTCAGGCAGTATGCCCTGATGGTCCTCCCGAAACATTTCTCCAGCACGGGGATGTCCTTTCGGAGGATTTGTTCCTGAAGGTTCCTGGTCCCTGTTGAAACCACCACCCGTAACCCGAGGGTAACCAATGGCACCAGATAGGCAAGGGTCTTTCCGATACCGGTGCCCGCCTCGATGAGGGCGGCGGTTTGCCCCTGCATGGCATGCGCCACCACAGTTGCCATCTCTATCTGGGCAGGCCGGTGTTCGTAGGCAGGCAAAATTTTTGACATGAGCCCGCCGGGGCCGAGGATGTCATTGCACGAGGGGGTATTCAATGACCTCATCCGCAAAATGGGATATCAAGGAGTGGGGAATGGAATCCTCCTTTTAACGGCAGCGGGATCTATCGGCAGGTGGACGGAGAAACTGGTGCCTTTCCCCAATGTGCTCTCCACCGTGATCTTCCCCTTGTGACGCTCCACCAGAAATTTGCAGATGACCAGGCCGAGGCCGGTGCCCTTCTTCTTCTTGCTGAAAAAGGGTTCGAACAGGTGCCCCTGATCCTCCTCTGAAATACCGCCGCCGGTATCATTGATATCGATGATGACATATTCCCCGTCCCTGCGGGAGGAGAGGGTCAGCTTGCCTCCGTGAGGCATCGATTGAATGGCGTTATTGATCATGTTGACGAGCACCTGCTGGATATGGTCCCTGTCCACCTTGATGTCGGGGAGGTCCTTTTGAACATCAAGATTGGTTTCGATGTTTTCCGGTATCCGGATCAGATCGATGACCTTCTTGATCACATTGTTTATGTTGGCGGAACGTAGCTCGAGTGGCCTTCCCTTGGTGAAGGTGAGAAAATCATCGATGATCTTGTGGGCGATCTCCACCTCCTCGTCCATGATCCTGAAATATTTCTCGATCTTGGGATTATCGGTCTGGATATGGGTCTTCAGGTAATAGACCGAATTCTGGATGACGCTCAGGGGATTGCGCAGCTCGTGACTTACAAAGGAGACGAAGGTGCCCAGGGTCGCCAGGCGCTCCGAGCGTATCAGCTTGGTATGGAATTCCTTGAGCAAAAGGTTCAATGATTCGATCTTCTTGGTGCGCTCCCTGACCTTCTTTTCAAGATTCCGCTGATACTCGAGGTTTTCCCGTTCCAGGCGCATCTTCTCATCCGTCAACATCTTCCTCTCCACGGCCCGGGCGACCACCGGGGGAAGATTGGACTTGGTGACCGGCTTCTCGATGTAATCGTACGCGCCGTAACGGATCGATTCCTTTGCGGTCTCGAGATTCGGTTCACCGGTGATGACGATCACCGGCAACTCCTGGTTCTTCTCCTTTATCGCCTTCAGCAAATCGATACCGCTCATGCCGGGCAGAATAATATCGGTCACCACGGTATCATAGGAACTCTCATTGAGCATGTGCAGTGCATTGGTGAAGTCACCCGCCGTATCAACCTGATATCCCTCCCGCTCCATTATCTTTTTGAGGGTGATCCTGACACCTTCCTCGTCATCGATGATCAGAATGCTGGGCATCGTGTTCCTCCAGTTTTGATAATCCGTCCTCTGTCGGCAGATCAATGATAAAGGTGGTGTGCTTTCCCTTCTCGCTCCTCACCTTCACACGTCCCTTGTGGTCTCTGATGATACCGTAGCTGATACTCAATCCGAGGCCTGTACCCTTGTCGGCACGCTTGGTGGTGAAAAAGGGATCGAAGATCTTGTCCAGGTCCTCTTCGTCGATCCCTGTGCCGAAATCCCTAAATACAATATGCAGATAGTCTCCGCCGTTTTCTTCTCCCTTATGTACCTGGATCTCGATACGTTTGTTCGAATCCCGCGCAGGGTATCTTTCGTTCAGGGCGTCCCGTGCGTTGAGGATGAGATTGATGAACACCTGCTCCAATTGGCTTGCCTTGCCCTTGATCAGCGGCAGATCCGGTTCGAAGTATGTGGTGACGGATATGCCGTCCTTGGCGAGATAGGCCTCCATGAAGGTGACCGACGTGGTGATGACGTCGATGATGTGGCAAGGGGTATGGTCCTTTTTATCCGTCCGGGCAAATGCGAGCAGATTCTGCACGATATTGATGATCCGCTGTGCCTCAGTCAAAATCCCCTGGATATAACTGGCGTGCTCCGAAGCGGGGTCCAGTTCATCCTCCAGAAGCCCTGCGTAATTGATGATGGTATTCATGGGGTTGTTGATCTCATGGGCAATGCCCGCGGCGAGCACGCCCATCGATGCCAGGCGGGATGACTGGATCAACTGGGCCTGGGTGTTCTGAAGGTCCTTGTATGCACGGGTGAGATTATTGATAAGATTCTGTATTTCCCGCATATCCCTTGCCACGCCCACCGTTCCCAGGAGAATCCCGTCCTTGTCGCTCATCACCGAGGCGGAGAGATTTATGGGGATTTCTATCCCCTCCCTGGTTTTATAGACCGCATTATAGTTCCGGATGGACCCTTCCGTGATCAGTCGATCCATCTCCTCCCCCCTGAACAGGGAAACCCCATTTGCGAAAATCGTCTCCACCGGCCTTCCGATGAGATCCTCCTCCCTTTCATAATTCAACAGGTTCAGCGTAGCCTGATTGACCGTGCGGATCGTGCCGTCGGGATCCACAACGATGAGGGTGTCAATCATGCTCTTAATTATATTGTCGATATATTCCTTGGCATGGATCAGTCTTCCCTGATAGGTCTTCAGGTGATCGGTCATGGTGTTGAAGGATTGGGCAAGTGCGCCGATCTCATCAGTGGATTCCACCTGGGCCTTGTGGCTGAAGTCACCGGCGGAGATCCTCTGGGTTGCCTGCAAAAGCTGCCGGACCGGATCGGTGATGCTCGAAGAGAAGGCAAGCCCGGCGATGAGCCCGCCGATGATCAGGATGAGGCTCGCCAGGATCGCAAAGTGGATGGAAGCGGCCGTGATCCGGTCCGCCCTTCCCTTGGCGTTTTCCCCTTCCGATCGGAAATGCTCCAGGAGGCCGTCCAACTCGAGGATGATGTGATCGGAAATGGAATCCATCCGTTTCATGGTCTTGCTTGCCTCGAACTTGATGGGATCGTCGATGGCCAGGATCTGTTCCGCCAGGGCGGTCACCCCGTCGAATTCCGCAAATACCGACCGGATCTGTTCCCGCTCCCTGCCCGGCCCAGAAAGCTCCAAGAGCAAATTCTTTTCCTTCTCGAGTCTTTCACGCAGCCCCTTGTAGTTTTCCCGCTCAATCACATTGCCGGTGATGAGATAATCATGGGGGGGCATGAGTATATGCTGGAAGGTGATCATGATTTCGTATGCCGGCTGCAAGATCCGTGAGTTGCCCTGTTGGGTCACCGAGTGGATCAACCCCTCGAGCCGCTCCCTGACCTGTTCGGTCAGGGCATCCATCTCCTTCATCAACCCCCCTGCCTTGATCCTCAAAGGATCGGGAACGGCAAAGAGCTCCCGGGCCAGCGCCTCGATCGTCACGATGCCGTCACTGGTCACATCGAGGGGCCTTTCCACCGCATCGATATGGTCACCCTCGTATTCCTTGACCATTTCCTGCACCTTGACCAGGGCTTGCTTCAATTCCCGGAGATTCTGCTCAAGGTTGCGGATCTCTTTCGGATCACCGTATATCAGATAATCATGGGGAGGCATGAGCACCCTTTCAAAGGAGAGACGCAAGTCCTGGATCTCGCAGATGTAGGAGGACGCCTTCAGGATGATCTCTCCGCCCTTTCCCACCCGGCGCACGCTCCATATGGACACCAGGCTCATGACCACCACGAGAACGAGCATGGCGATGGTGCCGGAGATCAATTTCTTTCCAATGCTCAGGGTCATCTTTTTGCCCAATGCAGGATAGATTCAGCCAAAAAAACCTGAATCCACTATAGAATTCTCTTCAATACTTGTCAACTCTCGCCGTACCCGGCCTCAATGCCGAAACCGTATTGCCATCAAGGACTTTTTGCCAACCAAGCTTGCCAGGCGTAATACAGCAACACTCCTATGCTTATCTGTCGACACTCCCAGGCTGAAGGTTCAGAATCGAAATCGCTGCCGTCGGATTTGCGAATAACCGCAGAAGTAGGATATAGTTTAGGATATAGTGATATGTGAACAATAGGCATGTGCACGGATTTCCGAATGGATTACGGAGGCCGGACCATGGGACCGCCCATCGATGAAACCGACACAAGGATACTCAACCTCATACAGTCTCACTTTCCTGTCGAGCCCCATCCGTACGCCGTCCTGGCAGGGCTGCTCTCCATGTCCGAAGAGGAGGTGTGGGAGCGGATACAGCGGCTCAGATCACGGCGGATCATTCGTCGCATCGGCGCCGTATTCGACTCCTCGCGCCTCGGTTTTCACAGCAGCCTGGTGGGGGTGAAGGCGGCCCCCCCCTTCATCGAAAAAATCGCTAATAACATCAATAAAATTTCAGGAATAACCCACCACTACCAGCGGGAAGGGGCATTCAACCTCTGGTTCACCCTTACCGCCCGGGATCCGGCGGTCATAGATCAAACGATACAGGAAATCAAGAAATGGGAGGGGATTGAGGACGTCCTCAATCTCCCGTCGCTGAGGACCTTTAAGATCAAGGTCGAGTTCCGCATCTAACCGGGAAACGGGATCAACTCGTACTTCCTGCTGCCCAGACCGATCCTCTCCGCGTATTCCAGTTGCACCTCCCAATCGATATCAGGATACACGGCCCTGAATTTGTCGACTCCCGATCTGAATTTCCCATCTAACGCCGTATTCGGTATCCCCTGGCTCTGATTGACAAGATCCGCCGAGGCCTGGTCAATGGCAACGACGTCCGTGGAGGCGAGTATGCCCAGGTCAGGGCAGATGGGGGTATCCGTGTGATCGAAGCAATCACACTGCGGGGTGATATGGATCAGGAAATTGATAAAAAACGTGGGAATCGCCAGGGTCTTGAGCACGCCGTAGGCATACTCGCATATCTTCTCCTGTGCATTCTGGGCCGATTCGTCCCACTTGATCTTGATGAAACCGTTTGGACAACTGATGATACATTGGCCGCACCCGATGCATTTCTCACTATCGATGTATGCCCTGCCCTCGGCCAGGAATATGGCATCGCCGATACAGAATTTCTTGCACGTACCGCACCCCGTACATTCCTTTTTGATATACGGGGTGACGGTGGAGTGGATGGCGAGTTTTCCGGCCCGTGCGGCGAGTCCCATGCCGATATTCTTTATGGATCCCCCGAATCCGCACAGTTCATGACATTTGAAATGACTGAGAGATATAATCCCATCCACATGGGCTGTCTCAAGGGCAATCTTCACCGTCCGGAAGTGCTTCAGTCCCACCTCCACCGAAATGGATGACGCCCCTTTAAGACCGTCCGCTATGATAATCGGGGCATTGGACACGGTATAATCAAATCCGTTAATCAAGGCGGTTTGAATATGGCTCACCGCATCCGAACGTCCACCAACGTAAACACTGTTCGTGTCGGTGAGGAACGGCTTGCATCCGTACCGCTTGGCCTGATTGACCACCTTGCGCACGAATTTGGGGTGAATGTATCCCCACCCGCCGCGCTCACCCAGATGAAGCTTTATGGCAACCAGATTCCACAACAGGAAGTAACTGGAAAAAACATCCATCTCGAGCAAGCGCTCCAGGTTCACCATGATATCGTGGTTGGACCTGGTGCGTGGATCTATGTAATAAACCGGGGAGGCCATATCCTTCTCCTTCCGAAACGCTGAATGTTTTACGGTATGTGGGAATGTTTGATGCGGCGCAGGGACACCTGCTATACCTCCGGGGATGCAATGATGTAGGCCGGATTCTTCGCGCGCACCATTGCCTCCACCTCCTCCCGTTTCCCTTCGAACCCCGGCCTGCCCATCATCCCGTTCGTCGCCCGTTTCCCTTCCTCCACCCCCGGCTGATCAAAGGGATTGATTCCGTAAAGGTACCCCGCATAGGCCGTCTCCATTTCGAAGAAATACAGAAGTTCCCCAATGCTGAAGGGGGTGATGCGATGAAGGGTGATGGTGCTGGTCAGCCTCCCCGCCTTGAGCAGGGCGAATTGCGTGGCCATCCGCTCCGCATCGAAGAGCTGATTGACCGTATGACCGCCAAGGTAGGCAATTCCCTGTTTATCAGGGAAATCCCGGGGGATGGGGGGCTGATGGTCGTATTCCTCCACTGCGAGGAAGGTGATGACCTTATCATCCGGTCCTTCCAGATAGAGCTGGAGCTGGGAGTGCTGGTCGGTGGCACCGAGCGCCTTGACCGGGGTGGTACCGCTCCATACCTCTTTCCCTTCAAGATCATACCGTTTTCCCAGGCTCTCCGCCCAGAGCTGTCGATACCAGTCGGCCACATCGCGCAGACGGTGGCTGTACGGCATCATGACCTGAATACGTTTTCCCAGGGTGACATCCGCGATGTAGTCGAGGGCCCCCTTGCAATATGCGGGATTCTCCCACAGGTCGTCCCGCTGGCAGAGCTGATCCATGTGTCGTGCCCCGGCAAGCAGGGAGGAAATGTCGATCCCCGCCACCGCCGAAGGCAGGAGACCCACGGGGGTCAACACGGAAAACCTCCCTCCTACCCCCTTGGGGATGGTGAGTACGGGGTATCCCTCCTCGAGGGCTATCTGCCGGAGGGTCCCCGATTCGGGGTCGGTGGTGGCCACAAAATGCCGCGATATGTCCTGTATGCCCAGTCGTGTGCGCAACCGTTCCCTGAAGACCAGAAAATTTGCCAGGGTTTCAGCAGTGCCCCCTGATTTGGTAACCACATTGAACAGGGTGCGTCCCAGGCTGTCATCGAGAAGGTCAAACAGTGCGCCGATGCGGTCGGGATCGATATTGTCGAGAAAAAAGATCCGGGGCCGGCCTCCCCTTTTCTTGGGGGGAAGCATATTATACCCGTCATGGCACAGGGCCGTGTGAACCGCAATGGGGCCCAAAGCGGACCCGCCGATTCCCACAAGCACGAAGTTCTCCCAGTCCTCGCATATCCGTTCGGCGGTTTGCATGACCGGATCGAGGACTTCCTGCTGAAAGGGAAGCGCGGTGAATCCCATCTGTTCCCGTTGCCGCATCCTGGCCTTGGCCCGGGAGATTTTGCCCTGAACCGCCTCAATCATATCCCGGGTGATCCCCTTTTCCGAACCCAGCATATCCTCCATCATATTGTTGACATCAAGACAAAGCATCTCCCTTGTTCCTCCTCTCGCTCATTATCCCTCGTGCAAACCGCAATCGGCTGTCATCCCGGTCAAGAGGCACGAAAATCACGCGCCGCAGCGTTCAAGAACGAGGCATGCCCTTTTGCCATGCCGCACATTCTTCCCGATGTCCACAGAACCTGTGAAAAGGTTGTGGATAACCCGTACCTCCCGGAGGCAAATCCACTGTCATTGCTGATCAAATAACAAGATGCCTGCATTTTAGGCATTGTTCTTTTGCTCACAAAATCAGATGATTAAAATGTATTTATAGACGTTTTCCCATCCTCCGCACACAATCATGTGCGAAAGACGATTTATCCACAAATGGCCTTCAGGATGCAAGAACCTTCCCGTGAATCTTGTCAAGGGCACCCACCATCTGCTATGATTAGTATATTTCATTGATTAATCACAGTATACATGCTGTTCGAAACACATGACGCGGAGGTAATGCAATGCCGATCTATGAGTATGAATGTGAAAAGTGCGGCTTGAAAACCGAAATCAGGCAAAATTTTTCCGATCCCCCGATCACCGAATGTCCGGAATGCTCCGGCCGGCTTAAGAAGCTGATTGCCCCTCCGGCAATCATTTTCAAGGGATCGGGGTGGTATGTCACTGATTTTCCCTCAAAGGATCGTAAGCAGGGAATGGAGGGAGAAAAAAAGGGTGCTGAAGAAAAGAAGACAGAAAAGGGCGCCAAGACAACCGACAAGGAAAATGTAAAGGTTTAGGGACGCCTGCGCCCCTAAACCGCTCCTTGCCCCATAAGAATCTGAATATTATGATTTCTCTTCTATCTTCTTCTTTCCCTCTTCGTCCTCCTTTTTTTCCGGGGTGACCTCGATTTCATCCGTTCCCTGTGCGGCCTTTTTGAAGTTTTTGATGCCCTTTCCCAGGCCACTCCCGATCTCCGGAAGTTTCCCCGCACCAAAGATGATCAACACGATGATTAAAATAACTATCATTTCAGGCATACCAATACCGAACATTGGCTTCCTACACCTTCCCTTCTTTACTGTTATGTATTCGCATACGGTTATAGCATTAAAAATCAACGAATTTGTTTAATGGTCGAATTCATTGGTCTTCATTTTTGACAGCGCATTGAACGCGGCGTTTTGTTCCGCCCTCCGCTTGCTTCCCCCTTTCCCCCTTCCACACAGTTTATCATCGATAAATAGATTCACCTCAAACTCGGGATTGTGATCCTCTCCCGTTTCCGAGACCACCTTATAGATGGGGATGCACCCATATTCTCCCTGCGAATACTCCTGCAGGATGGTCTTATACTCCGGGATATAATGCCCTTCCCCCCCTGCCAAAGCTGTGATCCTTGCCCCCATGTGGCGGATGACGAAATCATGGGCACTCGTAAACCCTCCATCCAGGTAGATCCCCGCAATAACCGCCTCAACGGCATCCGACAGGATGGACCGCTTCAGTCTCCCCCCGGAATTCTCCTCTCCGCGGCCAAGGAGGAGACAGGGACCCAGTTCCAACTCCTTGGCGATTTCGAATAGAAAGGATTCGCTCACGATGAATCCCTTGATCCGTGATAGCTGCCCCTCGGAGTATCCGGGGAATCCCTGGACCAAAAAATCGCTTATCACCAGCCCCAGGATCGCATCCCCCAGAAATTCCAGCCGTTCGTTATCACAGGCGTTCTCCTTGTCGGGTGCCTCATTGATAAAGGACGTATGGGTAAGGGCGGTATCGAGGTAGCGTATGTTGCGAAAGGCGTATCCAAGACGTCTCTGAAGTAGCTTTAATTCCGTGCTCCCCTTCATCCCTGTTTCATAATCCCTTCTCGTTGTCCTCATGACTGCATGCGGAAACGGAATCCTGTTCTCCTGTCGCTCGCTCAACCGTCAGGTCGCGTCAGGCGCACTCAACACAAGGCTTGCATTGGTCCCACCAAAACCGAAGGAATTCTTCAAAACGTAGCGCACCTGTTTATTCACCGCCCTGTTCGGACAGTAGTTGAGGTCACATTCGGGATCAGGCTCTTCGTAATTGATTGTCGGGGGGATGATGCCGTGAAGGATCATCAGGCAGCTCGCAACCACCTCGACCCCTCCGGCGGCGCCGAGCAGGTGTCCGAGCATGGATTTGTTCGCGCTGATGAAGATATCGCCGGCATGCGCCCCGAAAATCCTTTTGATGGCAGTGGTTTCCATGCGATCGTTAAGGGGGGTGGAGGTCCCATGGGCATTGATGCATTCAAACTCCTCCCGGGGGACACCCGAATCATCCAATGCCCTGCTCATTGCAAGGCATGCACCCTCGGCATCCGGATCAGGGGCGGATATATGATAGGCATCACTGGACGCACCATACCCCAGGATCTCCGCATAGATCCGCGCACCCCTGGAGAGCGCGGCATCCCTCTCCTCAATGACCACCACGCCTGCCCCCTCTCCCATGATGAACCCATCCCTGTTACGTTCAAAGGGACGGCTGGCCCTTGCCGGATCGTCATTCCGCGTTGAGAGCGCATTCATGGCACAAAAGCCGGCCACCGCCAGGGGCGTGATCACCGACTCGGAACCCCCGGCAATCATCACATCCGCATCGCCCCTCTGGACGATCCGGAATGCATCACCGATGGCATGGGTCCCAGTGGCACAGGCGGTGACTACAGCGGTGTTCGGCCCCTTTAGCCCGAAACGCATCGAAACGATACCCGAGGCGAGGTTGATGATGGACATGGGGATGAAAAAGGGAGAAATCCGCTTCGGCCCCTTTTCCATGAGGATGGTATGATATTTTTCAATCGCCTGCATTCCTCCGATGCCCGAGCCGATCAGTACCCCGACCCGGTTCCTGTCTATCGCCTCCAGGGGAAGCCCCGCATCCTCCACCGCCATGATGGCGCCGGCCAAGGCATATTGGATAAAGGTGTCCATCCGCTTCAGGTCCTTCTGGGGAACATACCCTTCCGGTTCGAAATCCTTTACCTCCGATGCAATCCGGGTATCGAACCCTTCGGGATCAAACCTCGTTATCCGCCCGATTCCGGATCTTCCGCTGCACAGTCCGGTCCAGAACTTCTCGAGAGTGCATCCGAGAGGGGTGATGACCCCGAGACCGGTTATGACGGCCCTCTTGTGCCTCATGCAATATCCTTAGTCTATTGTGTGACGTGTGATTCGATAAACTCAACCGCCTCTTGAACCTTCGTAATCCTCTCGGCCTCTTCGTCGGAGATCTCGAGGTCGAATTCCTCTTCCAGGGCCATCACCAATTCGACGATATCCAGGGAATCGGCACCCAAATCCTCGATGAAGGATGCCTGAGGGGTTACCTCCTTTGTATCCACGCCCAATTGGTCAACGATTATCTTTGTTACCCTGTCCTTCACCTTTTCTGCCATAATGCCCTCCGCACATAAAAAAATGGGTTAATCCACAGTACCTACCCGCGGTCAAGAAATGAACCTGCGTGGTTTACATGTATATCCCGCCGTTCACGGGGATCACCTGACCGGTGACATATCCCGCCTGTTTCGAGGCCAGCACGACCACCATAAAGGCGATATCATCGATCTGCCCGAATCGCCCCAAGGGTATCATGCGCAACATGGCATCCTTGACCGTATCGCTGAGACGCGCGGTCATTGACGTCTCTATATAACCCGGAGCGATTGCATTGACCGTTATGCCCCGAGGCGCAAGCTCCTTGGCCATGGTCTTGGTGAGCCCGATCATCCCCGCCTTGGCAGCGGAATAATTCGTCTGCCCGGGGTTCCCCATCTGTCCCACCACCGAGGAGATATTGATGATCCGGCCCCATCGCGATTTCATCATTGAGGCGGCCGCGACCTTGGCACATAAAAAGGCCCCCTTGAGATTGATGTCGAGCACCTGGTCCCAGTCCTCCTCCTTCATTCTCATGACCAGGGCATCCCGAACGATGCCGGCATTGTTCACCAGGATGTCCAATGATCCGAACGTATCGATGATCCTCCTGATCCCCTGGTCGACATCCGCTGCCTGAGACACATCCATGCGCAAGGTCAGGGCGTCGGCAAGGAACTGCCCTTCCTCCTTAACCAGCCGATCGAGAACCGCTTCATTCACATCGGCAAGCGCCACCTTCACCCCATGGGAGACGAGCGCTCGCACGATTCCGTATCCGATACCCTGGGCGGCCCCGGTTACCAGCGCAACCTTCCCGTTGAGCCCGAAAAAATCATTCATCACAAGGTCTCCTTATATAGCTCCAAACTCGGGACATCGGATATGGGGATGACCTCCACCCCCTTGTCTATCCTCCGGACCAGTCCGGTGAGCACCCTTCCCGGTCCCACCTCGATAAAGGTCGTCACCCCCTCCCTGATCATGAGCCGAATACCATCATCCCATCGGACCGGTGAGGTCATCTGCTCGATCATGACGCCCCTCAGATCATCCCTCTTGTGCACCGGAGCCGCCCGGGAGTTGGAGAGGATCGGTACCCGCGAGTCCCGCAACGCGATTGCATCCACTTCATTCGCCAGCAGGGAGGCAGCCGATTCCATCAGGGGACAGTGGGAAGGGATGCTGACGGGGAGCAGGAGCGCATGCCTGGCCCCCTTCTCCCGTGCAAGTGCCATGGCCATCTCCACTCCCGGCCGTTCCCCGGTGATCACCACCTGGCCGGGGCAATTGTAGTTTGCAGGCCATACCCGTCCTGTTTCCCACGCCCGGGTGCACACCTCTTCCACGGCCTGATTCTCCAGGCCGATCACCGCAGCCATGGCCCCTTCACCCGAGGGGACCGCCTCCTGCATGGAGCGTCCCCGCGCCATGACCAGCCTGGCGGCATCCGCCCAGTCAAGCGCCCCTCCCGCAGCCATTGCGGTGAACTCCCCCAGGCTGTGCCCGGCGAAAAACGCGGCGTCCGGATTCCCGAGGCATGCCCAGAGGGCGAGACTGGTAGTCAATATAGCAGGTTGGGTGTAGGTTGTCAATGAGAGGGTATCTTCAGGGCCTTGAAAACACAGGCCTTTTAAATCAAAGGCCACTGCCTCGGTTGCCTGATCGTATACCGCCCGCGCCTCCGGGAACCGCTCATAGACGTCCCTTCCCATACCCACGAACTGTGATCCCTGCCCGGGAAATATGAAGGCCCGTGTGCTCATGGGACACCATCCTTCATGGTGGTATGCGATCGGACGATGCTTCCTTCGGGACCGTTCACGCCTGTTTGATCTCCCTGATCAGCGCCGGTACGATCTCGAAGAGATCCCCTACCAATCCATAGTTGGCAACAGTGAAGATCGGCGCCTCAGGGTCCCGGTTGATGGCCACGATCACCTCGGAGGATTGCATCCCCACCAGGTGCTGGATCGCACCGGAAATTCCGCACGCGATATAGAGTTTGGGACAAACGGTCTTGCCGGTCTGCCCTACCTGGTGGGAATACGGGATCCAGTCGGCATCGACAGCCGCCCTGGACGCCCCCACCGCGCCGTTTAAAAGCTCGGCCAATTCCCTTAAAAGAGAAAAGTGTTCAGGCTTTCCAATACCCCTGCCGCCCGCAACAATGATGTCGGCATCCGCAAGGTTGACCTTTTCCGACATGTCCTCGACAAACCGAATGAAGGCGGTGCGAGATGCCCCGGAGGAAAGGTCGATCCTCTCCTTTTTCACCTCTCCCTTCCGGGAGGCGTCGGACGCCGGCTTCTTCATGACCTTGTGACGCACCGTGGCCATCTGGGGACGGTGCTTGGGGCAGACGATGGTGGCCATGATGTTTCCCCCGAAGGCGGGCCTTGTCTGGAGAAGTATCTGTTTCTCAGGATCAATGCCCAGGGAGGTGCAGTCCGCGGTAAGGCCCGTTCCCAGCGTGGCGGCCACCATGGGGAAAAAGGACCTCCCGATGCTGGTGGCACCCGCCAGCAGAATCTCCGGCTGATAAGTTCGGACCAGATCGGTGAGCGCGGCCGTATACAGATCGTTATGAAACTCGTTGAGGCCGGGTTCGTCCACCAGGAGGACCCGGTCAGCCCCATAGGCGGCCAGCCCGGCCGCCTGGACATCGAGCCCCTGCCCGAATACGACCGCCCACAGCTCCGTATCCAGTTGATCGGCGAGCGTACGCCCGGCACCCAGGAGTTCGTAGCCCACCTCGGCAAGTTCTCCGTGTCGCTGCTCCGCGAACACCCATACCCCCCGGTGCTCCCCCCGACCCATCTCCTCGACGTCCTCCCGGATGAACTGGATGGCCCCCACCGGGCAGACCTCGATGCATGCCCTGCAGAGGTTACAGGCGTCTCCTATACGGGCGCCCCCCCCCTCCACGGTGATGGCCCCGAAGGGGCATGAAGGGACACAGGCCTCGCACCCGGTGCATTGTTCCTCACGTATGGTAATGTACATACTCATTCCCCTTAAATCAATTTCGCCTCTTTGAGCTCCCTCACCAGCGAGGATACCATCGCCTCCTTTTCCCCGGTAAAGACCTTTCCCGAGGCCCTCGGCTCCGGGGAGAAGATCCTGACCACCCAGGTGGCGGAGCCGTTGAGCCCGCACCGGGAGGGATCCGCACCGATATCATCAGCATTCCACACCGGGATCTCCTCCTTCCGTGCGCGCATCTTCCCCTTGAGGGAGGGGAGACGCGGGATGTTGATCTCCTTCACCACGGTCAGGAGCACGGGCAAGGAGGACTCCATGACATCGTAGCCATCCTCCATCATCCGCTGTATCCGTATTCGATCCTTGGAAATCTCCTCTATATGCTTCACATAGGTGAGCACGGGAATCCCCAGGGTTTGGGCCAACTCCGGCCCCACCTGTGCGGTATCCCCGTCGATCGCCTGTTTGCCGCACAGGATCAGGTCATAGGAACCGATCTTCCGGATGGCCTGGCTGAGGGTATAGGAGGTGGCCCAGGTGTCGGCGCCGCTGAACCGTTTGTCGCTTATCAGCACGGCCCTGTCCGCGCCCATCGAAAGGGCCTCCCTGAGGGCGGCATCAGCCTGGGGCGGTCCCATGGAGATGACCGTCACCCGGCCCCCGCATTTCTCCTTGATCCTGATCCCCTCCTCGAGGGCATACAGGTCAAAGGGGTTGATGATGCTGGGAACGCCCTCCCGGATGAGGGTGTTGGTCTGGGGATCGATTCGGATATTGCCGGTTTCGGGGACCTGTTTTATGCAGACCACGATCTCCATGTCAGTTCCCCTTTGCCCTTGATTTGAGAAGCTCCAGGGCGATGACATTCCTCTGGATCTGGTTTGTCCCTTCGTAGATCTGGGTGATCTTGGCGTCCCTCATCATCTTCTCCACCGGGTAATCGCGCAT
>JBLIRP010000059.1:0-25543 GCA_049472355.1 bacterium
CATCAATCGACCGCCGGAAACACCAACAGCGGCTCCTGTCTTGACTGCCACAACCATCATGCGGCGGGCAACACCATCAATGATCAGTGGGCCCGGTCCGGCCACGGCGACCTTGAAGGGGAGGCATGGGTGCACTATGATTTCAAGGGCGCGGATCGAATGGACTGCCAGCGATGTCACACCGCCACAGGGTTCCGGAACTTCGCCAACGATCCCAATGACTATGACCCGAACGACAATCTGTTCACCGCCTCCGGAATGCAGAAGGAGGTGCTCTACTGCTGGGCCTGCCATACCTCGTACACCGGCAACCTCAGGGATCCGGGCATCTTCGCCCTCACCGCCCCCTATGAAGAGCCAGCAGACCGCATCGCTGCCGTGCCCGACCTTGCCGGCTCCAACCTGTGCATGACCTGCCATTCGGGAAGGGAGAGCGGGGAAGGTCTCAAGTATCTGGACCCCAACCTGGACATCGCCGGGAAGAACTTCGGCTCATTCAACTCCCACTACCTCCCTGCAGGGGGGATACTCTTCCGGACCATCGGGTACGAATATGCAGGAAGGGATTATGCGGACGTGCCCTATTTCGAGCACGACCTCATCGGCACCGAATCCGCGCCCGGCACCGGGAGCAACGGCCCATGCGCAGGCTGCCACATGAGGACCGGGGAGGGGCATACCTTCCTGCCGGTTGAAAAGGACCCCAACGGCCTGATAACGGAGATCACCGCCGATAACCTCACCTGCGCCGAGTGCCACGCAGGCCAATACGCCATCACCCCTGAGGAACTGAACGAGCTCGAAGAGGGATACGAGGACGCATTGGATGCACTGGCCGAACAACTGGCCGCCGAGGGGATTTACTACGGCACGGGCTATCCCTACTTCTTTGCCGATCCCAACAACATGACCCCGCCAAACGCCTTCACCGCATGGCTGAATACGGACACCCTGGGCGCCGCCTTCAACCTGAACATGCTTGTACACATGCCGGGCGCCCATATCCACAACCGCTTCTATACCAAGCGGCTCCTCTACGACTCGATCGACTTTGTGGACGACCGGGCACTGAACGGGTCCGTCGAGGCCACCCTGGGCACGTCCAGACCTGCCTATGGGTTTTTGGAAGGGACACGGACGTGAACACCTATGCATCTACTCAAGATTGCCTGATGTCACGGAGGGAGGGGGACCGTTTCTCCCATAAAATGCGTTTGAGCCGTTACCTTAGTATCAAAAGGGAGGATGCAATGAAACGAATTGCCCTATTCGCAGTATGTATGATCCTGGTTGGATTCTGCTGGAGCAGCGGGGCGTGCGCCCCACCGCCGGCACAGGCACGCGGACGGTACGGAGAGTCCCTGGATGCGGTGCTGGAGGATATCCGCACAACCCAGGGGGTCGGCGAAACCGGCGCCATCGATTGCGGGGAGGTGACCAACGAGCAACTCGAGGCCCTGGGAGAGGCGATCATGGGCATCATGCATCCCGATGCCGAGGAACACGAGCTCATGGACCGGATGATGGGGGGAGAGGGCTCGGAGACCCTTGCGTCCACGCACCGGATCATGGGCGCCCGCTACCTGGGGTGCTGCGACGGAGGCTCATTCGAGGAAATGGGGCCGGGCATGAGAGGGGGATGGATGATGGGATCGGGATCCATGCACGGATGGGGCGGCATGAGGGGATACGGCTACGGAAGGAGATGGATGCATTACGGATGGGGAGGAATCGTTATGTGGATCGTCATTCTGGTTATCGTCATCGCGCTGATCTATTTTATCTATCATCTGGCCAGATCGAAGACCGCGGGTGGTCCCTCCGCGGAAACCCCTCTGGATCTCCTGAAGAAGCGCTATGCCAGGGGGGAGATCACCAAGGAGGAGTTCCAGAGGATCAAAAAGGACTTGGAGACCTGATCCTCGCCCGGATACCGGAAAGGCCGCATCGGTGTCGCATGGCATCGTATCCCTTCGCACGGTATTAAGCGCGTGCGTGCATGCGCCGGCGGATAAAGGAACCGGACCGGTCCAAATAATGCTGTTGCATGGAAAAAAAATGGGATGCCGATGAGCTTACCAAAGAGCAGCCCATGGAATAATATGGTATGGAAAAGGGTAGTACGTGTATGATCTCCAGGAAGATCATCATGTTCATCCTGGCGTGTGCAACCTGTCTTTTCGTAGCGATCATGATTGCATATCTTATTCGATGGATCTTCTAAGAACCAAAAGGGGGCAGGCATGAAAAAGAACATGGGGACCGTTGACCGGGTCGTTCGTACGGCAATCGCCATTATCCTGGGGATTCTCATCGTAAGCGGGACAGTAAAGGGAACCCTGGCAATCATCCTGGGAATCATGGCGATTGCATTTCTTGTCACCAGCGTATTTGCCCGATGTCCTGGCTATGTGCCCTTTGGCATCTCAACCCGAAAAAGGCATAAGGGGCATTAAGGGACCACTCATGCGAAGTGTATTACGCAGGATCTCTGTCGTATTCTCGGCCGGGGCATTGGGCGGCCTTGCAAACGGCATTGCAGTTTGGCTGTTCGGCGTCTTGAGTATTACACGTCTGCTCGGCGTTGGCATCGCACCTGCGTTGACGGCTCCCATGATATACCACAGGGTCACCTGGGGAGGGATATGGGGGATGCTCTTCCTGATACCCATAGTGAAGGAGAGATACCTTATTCGGGGTATCCTATGGAGCCTCGGGCCGACAGTGGTTCAGCTCTTTGTGGTGTTTCCCCTGAAGGTGCAGAAGGGCATGCTGGGTCTGGACCTGGGAACGCTCACCCCGGTCTTTGTGATACTGTTCAATGCCATCTGGGGGATTGTTGCCGCATACTGGCTTAAGTACGCCGGGGAACCCTGCTCAGTCATCCCCTTTGATGGAGGCCCCAAAAATCTTCTCGACCGCGCTGCAAGGATTTCCGACAGCAATCAACCCGACCAGGAGGAAATCTCACAAATCGTACATAAGATTCGTAAGACCTGATGGAACTCGTTATCGACATCAGTATTGCCGTCTCAGAGTTCCTATAGTCCGGACCTCCTAACGTGATTCACTGCAAGGCCGAGCGACGCCTGCCTGATCATTGAAGAACTCACGGGACAAGCCAAGGACCGGTAAGATAAATCGGCGTATAATTTTACGAATATGATGTAAAAAAAACAGCCTTCTACGTGAGACCTGTTCATCGGCTATCCTCACAGGCAGGACATTGTTCGTGGAAGTGTATATCTCATCCTTTAAGATGTGACACCCTCAATAGCTTGCTTCAATATGGCGATGAATGAATTTATTCTATTTTATAGGTTAACGTATAAAATAGAGTATTCTATTATATAAATTGATTTATAAAATGGAATGATTCATTATACAAAAAGGGACCCGTCATGTATAAGCAGAGGGATTTAGAAACGCCCCTTTTGAGGGGGACTATTTGACCCAGATTAAATTCTGGCGGGACAAGAATGGGCGGGAGGTCGATTTCATCATCAAGCGGGAAGGGGAATTGACCGCCTATGAGGTCAAATACAAGAAGCTCATAAAGAGGCAGGATCTGACCAATCTTCTGTACTTCAAACACACCTATCAAAATGCCCGGATCACTATAGTTAATGAAAACAAACCAGACCTGAATATGGAAGACCTCCATTGCCTGGCGTATTATGAGGTATAAGGCGGCCACACTGGATCGGAAAGGGAATCGCTTCGATGTAAGGGAGAACCGCTCCGCCACTGCCGGAACTGCGCCATCAGGAAGGCGCTCACCAATATAACTGCAAATTAATCATATTACCTTCACTTGAAAATCCCCTTTGGGGTATTTTCATGCTTCCTTGTGAGCCGAAGCCTCATGTGCGTTTCATCTGAAAATCCCCCAGGATTTTCATGCTTCTTTGTGAGCCGAAGTCTCATGAATGTTTCACTATGCTATCGATTTTTTGGATTAAAGATGAGTTATCGGACAGCCTCCATCCTGGCCGATGAGCCTGTGAGATAGATCTCGCATTTCTCCGTGCCCGTACCCGCAGCCTGTGAGGTCACGTACAAGAAGATGATAAAGAGGAATCGTACGGGTATTTGACATTTTTCCGATCATGAATTATTATTCATATCATGAATGAAAATCATTCAAACCGTGAATTGATTTACAAAAAAAGGCTGATAGGTGATCTCATTCGATCGGCCATCAAAAATTTCCCCGTGGTTGTCATTTCCGGGGCAAGGCAGGTCGGGAAAAGCACCTTTTTACAAAATGAGTTCCCGGACTTCAAATACCTGAGCCTCGATGATTTTTCCATCCTGCAACAGGCAAAATCCGATCCTTCATCGCTATGGATGGACGATCATAAGATCATTCTCGACGAGGCTCAGAGGGTGCCCGAAGTATTCAGCGCCGTGAAATTATCGGTAGACAGGACACAAAGAAGGATTCGTTTCCTGATATCCGGCTCATCCAATCTGCTTCTCATGAAAGGGATCAGTGAATCCCTTGCCGGGAGAGCGGCTTACTTTGAGATGTTTCCGATGTCCTATGGTGAGATGCAAGGCAGAGGCGAGCTATCCCGGAATCTCCTCAGCCTTTTGGACATCCACGTTAAGCCAAAAGAGCAGGAACTGGATGATGTTGATCCTTTGCCATGCATCTTGAAGGGATTTATGCCCCCTCTGATGGATCTGATCAACATGAAGGACGTTCTTATCTGGTGGGAGAGCTATATCAAAACGTATCTTGAAAGGGACTTGAGAGAACTCTCACAGATTGAATCCCTGATTGATTACCGGAGGGTATTGGAGTCATCGGCCTTAAGAACAGGCAGCATCCTGAATCAGACGAACATCAGCAGAGATACGGGAATCAGCCAACCGACCGTGTACCGGTATATAAAACTGCTTGAGGTTTCCAATATTATCAAAAGGATCCCGGCTTACTATACAAGCAGATCGAAAAGGGTCACGAAGTCCCCAAAGATATTTTTCATCGATCCCGGCTTGTGCGTGTATCTTTCCGGTTATCACGATGAGGAATCCCTTGGCAAGGCACGGGAACTGGGTAATTTCTTTGAAACATTGGTCTTTCTTCATCTGAGGGTTTTGTCGGAGCTATTGGTCCCCAAGGCATCGATCTATTATTGGCGAACGACAACCGGGAAAGAGGTCGACTTCATCATCGAACAGAGCAGAAATCTCTTCCCCTTTGAAGTGAAATTATCAAAAAAACCGGCACTTAGCGATATAAAAAACCTCTTGAGCTTCATCGAGGAGAATCCTCAAGCAGCCAGAGGCATCCTGATTCATGGAGGGAATTCCATAAGATGGCTCCATTCGAAGGTCCTGGCTGTACCTTGGTGGTGGATAGGGAGTTGAGTCCCCATATCACCATTGAATGCGGTGAAATCGAATGGTATACATTTCACGCACATGATAAAAAAATCCAGTACTTATACTAACAATGATGCATCCTTATCTCGGCAAGATGCGAGGGGCAGGCGCCGCGGGATTTTCCATCCCCTGCGAGCAGGCTGCCGTACAGGCGCTCGATGCGATCCATCATGACGCGGAGGGAGAACCGCTCCGCCAGGGTCTCGGACATCTCCCCCATCCGCTGCATCCGCCAGGGACGCTCCGCAAGGGTGAGCATGGCGTCCGCAAGGGAGGACTCATCCCCGGGCGGCACCAGGATCCCGTTCACCCCCTCCTGGACAAGGTCGGGGATACCCCCGGTGCGGGTGGCGATCACCGGCTTTGCCATGGCCATGGCCTCGACGAGCGCCCTCCCCATCCCCTCGTTCAGGGAGGGGAATACGAAGATGTCGTAGAGGGACATAACCGGCCTCGGGTCCGTCTCCCACGGGATGAACCGCACCCGGTCCATGATCTCCCACTCACGGGCGATCCGCTCCAGGTCTTCTTTGAGCGGACCGTCGCCGAGAAGGCACAGGAGCGCGTCGGGCCTTTTTTCGAGGATCCGGCGGAATGCCGCGAGCAGGACCTCGTGTCCCTTCACCTTCACGTGCCTTCCCACCGTGCCGACCACGAGCCCCTGCTTCGGGATGCCGAGTTTTCTCCTCACACCCTTTGCAATGCGGGTATTGCCGTTCTTTTTGAATGATTCGATGTCCACGCCGCTCGGGCAGACCAGAAAGGCATGTTCAGGGGCGATCCCGAAGGCGATGTGGTCGGCCATCTCCCCCTCGGTGAGGCAGATGATCCGGTCGGTGATGCGGGAGGTCAGCCGCTCGAGCCATATGAAGAACGCCCGCTTCAGGGGGCCGAAGTAGCCATAGAAGACGTGACCGTGCGGGGTGTGGCATATGACGGGCACGCGGTTGAAAAAGGCGGCCCACCGACCCAGGATACCCGCCTTGGAGGTATGGGTGTGCACGATTTGCGGCTTAAGGCGCATGAGGGCCGCAAGGAGCCATATAAAGGCGAGGGGGTCGCGCCACAGGGAGATCCTCCGGTACAGAAGAGGGCAGACCATGACCGGGATGCCGTGCTCCCTGAGATCCCGGATCTCATCCTCGGTGGCGGTGCGCTCCTTTTCGGACATCTGCGATTCCGTGGAGGGGCCGGTGATGAGCACCGGATGGTACCGGTCCCCGGCGAGGTGCCTTACGGTGAGGAGGGTGTTTTCCGCAGAGCCTCCCCTGTCCATCCGGGTGATGATGTGGACACAGGTGACAGGGGTATTGATGCGCCCATTCTCCATGTCCGGATCACCTCCTTGCAGCGGGCCTCCCACTGATCGATGATGATGGGCCAGGCATACCGTGTAACCGCGCAATCCCTGCACCGTTTCCTGGTCTTACTATATTCATCGGGATTTTCAAGGCGCCATATCACCATCTCTTCGATCCTTTCCGCAAGCGCGCCGATCGATGCATCCCTGCAGAGCCATTCATCCCCGATCAGGGAGAGGATCTCCGGGGTAGCACCCACCGGCGTGGCGATCACCGGGGTCCCTGCGGCAAGTGACTCCAGGGTGACCATGCCGAATCCCTCCAGGTACTCGGTGGGAAGCACGAAGAAATCGGCCGCCTGGTAAAATCGGGGAAGCTCCTGCTCAGGCACCTGGCCGGTGAAGGTGATCCGATCGGCTACCCCCAGTTCCTCCGCCATCCCCTTGAGGCTTCCCTCGAGTTCGCCCCTCCCTGCGAGCACCAGGTGAACCCTGTCGCCGACCCTCCCGAGTTCAGCCATGGCCCTGACCAGGTTTGCAAGCCCCATCCGCTTTCGCAGGTTCCGCACCGTAAAGAGAATGACCTTGTTCACAGGAAGCCCCAGGTCCCTGCAAAGCCCTACCTGGTCCTTCGGAGGTGAAAATACCCCCGTGTCGACCCCGCCGGGGATGATGACGGATCGTGCGGCCAATCCATGCACCCGTTCGAGCCTCCCGCGCATGAATTCACTCAGGAGCATGATCCCCTGGCAGCGCCTGAGCACCCTCCCCTCGATCCAGTCCCTCATCCGCTTTCGGATGATCAAAGCGGGGTTCCATCCCGAAAACCAGTGCACCGGCCGGTTGATGAGGAACTCCTCCCCCCAGGGGGAGTGGAAGTTATAGAGCCAGGGGGCATCCCGGACAAAGGCGTGGGTCATCGCCTCCGCGGCGGCAAGGGGCTGGTGCAGGATGACGATTTCGAGGGGGACGTTGCTCGATCCTTCGATGCTGCGGAGGATGTTCCTGATCTGTGGACGGGCGGACAGGTAGAAGCCGGCAAAGGTCTTTTTGGGGAGGTCGTAGCGGTACACCTCGATACCATCGATGGTCTCCCGGTCGGCAAGCCCCGGCCTCGCCCGCCTGACGATGAGAAAGACGTGGTGGCCCCTGCCGGCGAGCCCCCGGGAGGTGCAAAAGGCCATCTTGTTCGCCCCTCCCATGCTGTCGGGAAAGAGGAAATCGGTGAGCACGAGTATATTCACGCCCCGGTATCCTTCCGTGGATTGTAATTGCTCACTGTCAACATGATTCACGCACCTATAAGGTCTTCTTTAGTTTCCGCATCGAGGAAGATCCTCTGCCACACCTCGAGGGTGATCAATCCCCACAACTGGAGGGAGAGGTCCGCCTTCCCCTCGGTATGCGCCTTCACCATTTTCCCGACCTCCTCGGGCCTGAAGATGCCTCTTTTGGCAATGACATCGGGGGCGAGGTAGTCATCAAGGAGCCCCTTCAGGGGTCCCCTCAGCCAGACGCCCATGGGGAGGGTGAATCCCCGCCTCCCCTTTTTGAACACCCAGGCAGGCACCACATTACGGCATGCCTCCCTGAGCACGCGCTTACCCTGCCCTCCCCTGACCTTCATGCGCAAGGGGATCCTCGCTGCGCACGCGAGCATCTCATCACCACACAGGGGGAGATCCAGCCAGAGGTCAAAGTGGGCACACAGGGAGGAGGCCAGGGGGAGAAGGTCGTCGGAAAGCCATGCATACACATCCGTGAGAAACTGCTCCTCATGGAAGGAATCCCGGCGAAGCTCCCAGTAGTATCCGTCATCCCTGGCCCGATAAGCGGGGAGGAGAAGCCTCTCCCGCTGCTCGGGATCGAAGAATGTATAGAGATCCGCATACCGGTCCACCCTCACCGGACGCCCCGACAGGCACCCCTCGCTGTTCCCGAAGGGGGAGAGACACCTCCTCATCAGGGAAAGTGCCCTGTGGCCGCACAGCCATGATCGCGCCAGGACATGCTTGGCGTGGCCGCCGAACAGCTCGTCGCTGCCCAATCCTGAAAGCATCCTTCCCACCTCTTTTTTGGCCTGCCGTGCGACCGCAAAGGTGGCAAGGCCCGAAGGGTTCCCCGCAGGGAATCCCAGGCACCGGGTGACCTCCCAAAGGAGATCAGGGATGTCCGTGGGCCTGAGCAACACCTCCCTGTATCGCACCTTGTAATGGTGCGCCACCCTCCTCGCATCCCGCCGCTCGTCAGCAACCCCCTCGAATCCCACGGTGTAGGCAATGAGGTCCTTTCCCCGCGCCTTGCCCATGCCGGCAATGAGGGAAGAGTCAAGCCCCCCGCTCAGGAGGATGCCCGCTCGTCCATCCCAGGATGCCAGCCTGCGTCCTGCATCATCGAGAAGGCGCCGTATCTCCTCAACCGCCCTTTTCCCGGACCCTGGGGGCGGGGTGAATGTGGGTGACCAGTAACGTTGTATGGTCGCCTTTTCTCCGGAAAGGGTCATACAGGATGCGGGAGGGAGGATAGAGACCCCCTCAACCAGGGTGCTTGGGCAGGGCTGGTGCAGGAAACGGAGATATCCGTTCAGTCCCCTCCTGTCCAGCCTGTGCTCCCTTTCATCATTTCGCATGAATAAAAGCAGGTCCGCAAGGCTGGTTGACCATGCCAGGATCTCCCCATCGTACATATAGTACACGCGATTGCTGCCCAATCGGTCCGTGATGATTGTGACCGTGGGGGGAATGACTTCCCTCGGAGATTCCCCGTACACCACCGCCAGCCATCTCCCCCTGAGGGAGGACAGCGCATCGGTGTCCCCCGCGATGAATCCCTTCAACGGACCCACGGCCTGTTGAGCGGAATCCCCCCTGACGAAGATGCAGTACTGCCGGCCGTCCTGCCCTTCGACATATTCCTGGTGCCGCGCAAAGGGGTCCCTGTCCATCCAGAGATGGGGAGAGAACACCAAGTATCCCTCCGCCCGGATGCTCAGGGGGATGAGGGGCCGATGGCTGAATATCCCTTTCATTGTTCGTGTACCTGCCTCTGCATGCGATCCTCTCTCAGTGTCAGGAGGCCGAAACCGAACCCAGCCAGATAGGAGAGCTGGGTGATGAAAAAGACGATCTTTCCCTGAATCAGTGCTATGACAAGATTGACAATGTTTCTGACCATCCGGTAGGGCATGCCCCTGCGCACCCGGTCCGGATTGGCATGCGTCCTGGTCAGTTCGAGGACCCACTGTGGATAAAATTTCTGGCAGAAGGCGGTGCCCTTTCCGTTTCGAAAGAACTGCCGTACCATGGAAACCAGGCCGGGCGGGGGCAGGTGATGGATCCAGGTGCCGGGGATCACGACCACCCGGGATCCCGCCTTCCGCACCATGAACCGCAGGTAGGGATCAAGCCCCCGGGGGATCAGCTCATTCTCCCCGCCGATGCGGTAAAAGAGAGACTTCGGCATGGCCATGCAGGGGTGCTCCGCCATATCGCTGTCGGTTACCCTGGACACGAGGGGTGACCGGCGGCGGGGGATCTGCTCCATGGCGAGCCTGGTAAGGGTCGAGGCGTCATGCGGCACCACGTTGGATACGCCCACGATCCCGACATCCGGATGGGCATTGAGTGCCGCGACCATATTTTCGATGACCCTTTCGTGCCCCAGGCGGGTGTCGTCATCCATGGTGACCAGGATGTCTCCCCGCGCGATGAGCGCCCCCTGGTTGATGGCCCTCCCCTGCCTGCGGTCCCCCCGCACCAGGATGATCTCGAGGTCCTTGATACTCTGGGCCTTTATCTGCTCGATGAGGGCGGGGAGATACCCGTTGCGGTCCCCGTCCAGCGTGGGGATGATGACCGAGACCCGGGGCCGGGCTCCCAGGGTGATGACCTCAGGCATTCCCTGGAAATCCCCGTTGGCATGGAGAACGAAATCCCCTCTTCCACCCTTGTTCACCATTCAATGCCCTTTCGTTTGCCATGAATGCTTGAACTGACTTGTTGTTTCCTAATGCCTTCATTCTTCCACTGATCCTTGGATCATGGGTGTTTGCACCATTTACCGTCATGCGCCTTTCTTGAGCGCCTTCGCGGCACGTCGGCATGTTTTCGTGCCCTTTATCGAGCCCCCTTTCATATCTTTATACTCCCCGGTGAATCGTGGGTGCATGAATGTCGCATTCCCTTTCACCTGAAAATCCCCTTTGGGCATTTTCATGCCTCTTTGTGAGCCGAAGTCTCATCTGCGTTTCACTTCTACATTCTACATTCGACATTCTGCATTCGACATTCGCAGTTTCATCCGGCTCATGGGCGTTTCATCGCCCATTGCCTTATGTCCCATGCAGCCGCCCGACGTGTCCCCTGCGCATGCCCGCCGCGCCGGCAGCGGCAAGGGATTCCGAGGGGCTCCATCCTGAAGGGCCGCCCCTGCAGGCAATCAAGGACCGGTAGTAATCGTTGCCCGCAAAAAGTGATCCATGCGTGCCCACGATCGCACGGCCGTGTGCGTCCAGCAGGAGAACGCGGTCGGCCTCCTGCAGGGTGGCCGGGCGATGGGTCACCGCGATAATGGTTCTCTGCCGGTAGAGCACAGGAAGGGCTGAGAGGATCGAATCCTCGGTCAGTGCATCCACCGCTGAGGTCGGCTCGTCGAGCACCAGGATGTCGGGTTCCCTGACCAGCGCCCTGGCAATGGAAAGCCGCTGCCGCTGCCCCTCCGAGAGGTTCACCCCGTTTTCCCCGATCCGCGTGTCATACCCCAGGGGAAGACCTTCGATAAAATCGTGGACCCGGGCTGCCCGGGCCGCCCGGATGACCTGCTCCTCGCGTGCATCCGGGTTACCATAGCGCAGGTTTTCCATGATCGTTCCGGAGAGTAGACAGGGGCGCTGGGACACGAACCCGATCCGCTCCCGCAGGGACCCCACCGCATAGGAGGCTGCCGGCTTCCCGTCAAAATAGACCTCCCCCCTTGTGGGCCGGTAAAGACACAGTATCAGGCTCAGCAGGGTGGTCTTCCCCACGCCGCTCAGTCCGGTGATTGCCCAGTGCTCCCCCGGATGGATGCGCACGGAGATGTCACGGAGCACCGGTTCCCTCCCGTCATAGGAAAAAACGACATCCTTGAGCTCGATCTCCCCCTTGAGTTTCGTGACCTGTTCCCCTGCCCTGCCGTTAGCCTCGGGGAGTATATCGAAGAGGGCGGCCACCCGGTCCAGCGCAGCCAGCGCCTTCTGCATCTGCAGGTTGGCGGTGGCAAGGAACTGCGCGGGCCCGAACACGTACCCCAGGTATGCCTGAAAGGCAAGCAGGGAGCCGAGGCTCCACTCCCCCCTGATCACCCAGACGGCCCCCACCACAAGGACGGCGCCGCGGGCGATGCCCGGCATGGCCTCTATGGCAAGGGTGGCGACGGAGCTCACTGCCGATTGCTCGAGCAGGATGCCGAAGGCATCCCTCAGCCGTTCGGTCAAACGCCGTGCTGTGGACCCCTCCGAGGAGAATGCCTTGATCAGCGACACCGAGGCGAGGGATTCCTGGAAATCCCTGGAAAAGGCCGCCTGCCGTTCCATGCCGTGGTGACCCAGGACACGTATCTTCCCGGAAAAATAGCGCATGCCCAGGAGGATAGCGGGAATGATGAGGAGCACCCCCAGGGCGAGCCGCCACTCCAGGTAGAAGAGCAGTGCGATCCCCCCTGCACAGCGCATTGCATTGCCTGCGATGTGGACGATGGTGCTCGAAAAGAACCAGCGCATATCCTGCACGTCTGAGGAAAGGCGGGACATGAGGTATCCTGTCTGGTTCTCGTCGAAAAAGGCCTTCGGAAACCGCAGGGTCCGATCGAACAGCTCCTGCTGGATGTCGAGCATGACCTGCTGCTCAAAGCGGGTAAAGTGGAAATCCTGCAGCATTGCCGCGCATTTCCCTGCCGCGGCAATCACCGCAAGGAGGATGACAGCGCCGGCCAGGAGGCCGATCCTGTGCGCCAGGATGACCTCGTCCACGATATAGCGCAGGATGAGGGGCTGCGGGAAAGCGAGCAGTGCGGCGAGGAGGATGAGCCCCGCACCGGCGAGCCCCATGCGCCAGTGCCGCAGGACGAAGGGACGGAGATTTCCGAGGCGCCACCCCCCTTCCCTGCCCCCATCATGCAGGGCAAGGTGATCTGTGGGCATGGTGCGCACGAGCCCATTCTTGAGACAGGCGAACCAGTTTCCCTCCATGATCACCCCCATGCCTTCCTGCTCAGGGACGACCTGAGCATCTCAATGATCTGCACAAGCCTCTTTCCGTAGAGCTGCCACATTGGGCCCCCGGGGGCATCCGCGAATACCTGCCGAAGGATCTCCGGCCGCGGGAAGAGGTTTTCCATGATGAAGGGGAAACGTCTCCCTATCCCCTTGCCGGAGCTCATGACAAAGAGGGGCACCCAGGGGGGAAGGGATTTCCTGCGGATGATCCGCATCATTACCATTCGTTCGAATGAGCGTGGGCCCTCCTGCTCGAGGAGGACACGGGCCTCCTCCGGAATTCTGCAAGCGCACAGGTGAACGAGGAGAAAAAGGATATATGAAAGGGGTCGTGCAAGACCCAGCTCATGCGCACGAGCCACCATCTCCTCCCAGTCATGCGGACCCCACCCGGCGACCAAACCGTGGATGTCCACCAGCCAGATCATTCGCTCCACATTGTGCTTCAGGGCATGCAATCCCAGGTAGAGCACCTGGTCCTGCGGCCCCAGGCAACGCGCCTCCTCTCCATCGACTTCCACCAGGCGGGTGCGCAGGTAGATCTGCTCCTGGCTTGTACCGATGAGCATTGCGGATGCCCTGATGCGATCGGCCCACGGGAGCCTGGTCTGAATCTCGAGACGGGTTGCCGACCTTCTGAAGCTGAAGGGATACAAAGGGTCACGCCGGTATCCCAGGACGAGCAGTGCATTGACGAGGTCCGGATAGTCCTCCTCGATCACCCACAGGTCGATGTCGGTCAACGGCCTCAGGCCCACATCATGGTAGACCTGCTGGAGGAGCGCGATCCCCTGAAGGAGCACCACCTGGGTCCCCCGCCTGCCGAGCCGAAGGAGGGCCTCCTTCAAATCATGGATACGATTGAGATTGGAGGCGGCAGTGGCGTAGTAAAGGGACCTGAGCCGCTCCCTGTGGGATGGCTTGATCATGCCCAGGGCCCCTGCCCTCTCCATGTTCTTGTAAAGGAGCCCCGCCATCCCCTCCCGCACTGCCGTGCGGATGAGGCGATCCATATGCGGCCCCCGGGCCACCAGGCCGCGCAGCCCCTCCAGCCGGCCGGAGTCGGGCTGCACTGCGGCTGCGCAGGTTAGTATGTCATATTCACGCGGAACCATACCCTGATCCTTTACCCCAAATTCCCCCTACAACACTTATCGTCATTACCTGAGTATTTGTTTTTATGGGCATAACGGAATCACGGTCATGGAAAGGGGGATGGGCGTCGAACGTCCATGCGGTCCTCCGCAGGCACCGAAGGCCTTTCTAACGGCGTGACTGAGATCGGGTTCGGTGTTTTGTTGACACTTTGTACAAAAGTTGAAACTCGTCAACTCACTTCCCGAGGGCAAAGGCGAGTCCAAACATGTGGCCGAGAATTATAAGAATCATCTTTACAAGAAAAAAACCGGACAAATAAGTATGACTTCTTTAAAGGGAATTCACTCGATATATGCTGATGCCGGTTTTTTTATCGCACTTTTTTCAAAAAAGGACAGCAAGCACGAGAGGGCTTTGGAATTATTCGATGAAATCAGAAATGCCAAGATCACTATATACACATCATGGTTTGTGGTTTCTGAAGCACTGACAATTCTTCTTTATCATTATGGTTACTCTGAAGCGCGGATATTTAGTGAATCGCTGGACCTTTATAGAATAATTTATCCTGACAATGCCAACTATTATGAGGCACTCTCCGTATTTAACCGCCATTCAATCAAAAAAAAAATATCACTTGTCGATGCATTGTCCCAGGTCATCATCTGCCAAAGACTGAATCAAATTCCTGCCATTTCTTTTGACAAGGATTTCAGAGCATCAGGATTAACCACAATTTCCTGAACACGCTCGTTCCGAGCTCATTCCTGCCGGGCGGACATAAAAAAAGGCCCGCACACAGGTGCGGGCCTTGTGATTTCATCGGGTTGACGGTTTTGGCGTTCACCCGAACCAATTAATGGTCTTACATCAATCCGAGGCCCATGGCGCTCATCATACCGAGGGTGCTCAGGCTCAGGTCCATGCCTCCCATGCCAAGACCACCGAGGCCCATCATACCGAGGCCGCCCATACCAAGGCCGCCGAGGCCCATGCCGAGACCGCCGAGGCCCATCATACCGAGGCCGCCCATACCGAGACCGCCGAGGCCCATGCCGAGACCGCCGAGGCCCATCATACCGAGGCCGCCCATACCAAGGCCGCCGAGGCCCATGCCGAGGCCGCCGAGGCCGGAGCCGTACATGCCGCCGTACATGCTTCCGTAGCCGGAACCGTACATGCCGCCGCCGTACATGCTTCCGTAGCCGGAACCGTACATGCCGCCGCCGTACATGCTCCCGTAGCCGGAGCCGTACATGCCGCCGTACATGCTTCCGTAGCCGGAACCGTACATGCCGCCGCCGTACATGCTTCCATAGCCGGAGCCGTACATGCCGCCGTAGCCGGAGCCGTACATGCTTCCGTAGCCCGAGCCATACATGCCGCCGTAGCCGGAGCCGTACATGCTTCCGTAGCCGCTATACCCGTAGGGGCTTCCATAGCCGGAATAGCCGGAATAGCCATATGATGAACTCGAATAATATGCATTACACAGCGTGCTATGTGCCATAACGAGGGCTAAAACGATGATTGACAGGAATAGAATTTTTTTAACCAAGCTATTGTGAACCATACTCTGTAACCTCTCTACAATAAGATTTTTTTAGAGTCTTCCGTTAGGTAATGACCTTATTGTTAATCAAAAAGGGATCTTAAGTAAGATTGAATTTAAAGAACTAAATTCAAAAAATTAAGTAATTAAAGACCTATACCTATCACCACCCATCCTGGTTCCATCCATTCCTTCATGCGGATGAAATTGTGATATTGTTATCCAAATCCCTTTCCGAAAGTCAAATTCCCCCGGTTAACACGTTAACCCCGATAATGCCCTGCGTTCCTTATCACTTCTCGGTGACGTTGATATGTAATTGTACCCCTCATAAAAGGGATGCGGATAAACAATCAGCGCCAGCACGGGAGGAATGGTGATGCGACGAGGAACAAGGATCTTGGATTTCTATGAACACTCACCTGATGTGGAGCGCCCATTTGGCACTAAGAGCTTTTACAGCATTTATTGTGCCATTTTAAACATCCAGTATTTATAAGGGGATAGCGAAAGCACTCATACCTGGGTGTCTCACTATGGGATAAACACCGGGCATAATAGTCCCGGAATGGGACCGATGTCATTAACGCCCTGTCAGACAAAAAAGACACCCGGAAAACAGGACCTGCGATTCCTCCTTCCGGAAGTGCATTCGCCTGAACAGCCCGTGCAACACGCGGGCAGAGGCCATCAGCCCATGATGGCCTTTCCCTTATCCAAGGGGAAGGCACACGCTGCCGCTGCGCCGATGTATGCAAGGCGAGGTGATGAAACCACAAATATTGCTGAAGGGGCATGACCTTCTGATTGGCTATGCTATAAAAATCAAGTGAATAATAAATATCTCATTTTGGGACGGCACTGACTCCCCCAGCCTTCACTATCTGCCCCTTTTCTCCCTATTGGTATGGGGATTGATGAAAAGGGATGATTGGCACAATAAATGCCTCTATAAAGAGTAAGTCAGTCATGGTTACAGATAGGGCACGGAATAAACATCCAGAAAAAACTCCCAATCAGAGACCATCAGGCGGTCACGTTGAGTCACCCTGGTCAGTAAACGAACTCCCCCTGAGTGCCGGAATGTTCCGTTGATCAATACCCTCCATGTATCGTCAAACCGACGTGGCCTGTAATCCGAGACTGATCGACATAATTCACCACTGCGATGACGGGGCTCACCCGGGGCACACCACTATCCCTTTATGCAACGAGCAGCTCCGGCAAGGAGGCGGGCACTTCGTGACCCGGATTTTCACGATGAGCTCCACATTCCGTGACAGGACCGTTCGTACGAATTAGACGGCAGATATCGTCTTAGTGTCGCTAATCAATTCGGCTGGCCGGAACGGATTAGCCTCCGCGGCCCCCGGAGGCGTTTCGTCGCCGCAGACATGCATAGGTGAGGGAGGCACAAGGGTCTCACCATAACATAACGAAACAAGAGTGAGGATACAGAGTATGGTTAGAGAAAAGAATATGTATCGACGACTGGCGTATGCGCTGATCATCCCTTCCGTTCTCGTGATAGTCATGGCCCCTATCTGTTATGCCCAGCATCCCGTTGCCCTCTTCGGGGGCTCCCTGTACTACCCGTATGGGTTATACCAGCCGCCTCTTACCGTATTAGGGGCGAACGGGGGGTGGGGAGGGGAAAGCATTCCCTCTCTGACGAGCGGGGGCTTCGGATATGGTTCCTGGAATATGGGCCGCATGGGAATGCTCAGTAACCTTGGCGCGACCCTCTCTTATATGAGGGCAGGGGCATCCGCACCGCTCTTTTACCCCCTGGGCGGGATGGATATCATGACGGGCCTCAGCGCCTTTGGAGGATTTGCCCCCGTCACGAAGCTCAATGTGGCAGGTCCGGATGTTTCAAGCGGATACGGCTGCCTGGCCGGACTTGCCGGATTAGGAAGCAGCGCGGGTCTGGTTGTTGTCAACGCGACCGGCCTCACCCCCTCCCTTAGCTGGTAAAAAGGGCAACGGTGTGGCGGGCGATTGCAACCCTCACCAAGGCATAGGCATAATTTGTAAGGGAGGTCAACGGCGGAATGATCCTCGGTGCACGGTATCCCTTATCGACGCTCTTTGATGGAAGGAAAAAGGCGCTATTATGGGTAGGTTCAAGAGGTATGGCACGATGCTCCTCATTGTTTTCGGCTGTCTCACGGTGTTCTGTGTTGCCACGGCATCTGCGCAATATGGTATCCCCACGGTCCCACAGGTACAGATTCCCCTTACCCTATGGGAGACGTATGGACGTTCCCCGGTCTCCTTCAATGCGTGGGGCCGGTTCACCACCGGCGCCTCTTACGCGAACCTGATACCCACAGGAAGGGATGCCCTCCTGGCAGGACCTCTGCGCATGCCTTCCTTCAGCGCCGGCGGGATCTCATTCGACAACGGCCGTCTTTCTCTACCGGGCGTCTTCAGCTATTCCACCCGTTCCGCGATCCATTCCAATAACGGTCTCTTTGGCGCGCAAACGGCAGGGAATAGTTCCTTTCAATGGATATCCGCGCTCCCATCTTCACTGTATAAATATCAAGCCCCCTGGTTCACCGATGCCCGGTCAGCGAACGCCGTTCCGAATGCGGCGCACCTCACCTCCAACGGATACCCCACTTACAGCAGCCCTTTTTACGGGACACAGCAATTTTACGGAATCCCGTTCCAGGGATATCTCGGCTTACTCCTTCCTCAGATAACCCGGGTGGATCACCTCTCACGGGGATTCGATTTTTTCCAGGCGGGACGGTATGCATCGGCTATAGAGGAATTGGAAAAGGCCGTCAAGCTCCCGTACGAAAAGGTGGCAAAGGCCCAGGGCTATCTCCTGCTGGGCATCTCATATCAGGAACTGGGGATCGACTATCTCGACCAGGCGGAACGGTATCTCAAGCTCGCAGCAGGTCTCCAGGTCTACAATCCAAAGGTGGGTGTGATCCTGGCGAAGGTTTACTATCAGAAGGGAAGGTATATCGAGGCGATCGACGAATATGGCCGCGTGCTCGAAAAGGAGCCGGAAAACGGGGAGGCCGTCAGGGGGATCGCCCTCTCCTATTTCAAGGCGAACGATCTCACGAGGGCGCTCAAGGAACTGGAACGGGCGGAGGACTTATTCCCCGATGACCTCGAAATCATTTACACCATGGCCGCCGTGTTTGAGAAGAAGCACCTGTTTGCAGAGGCGATGGTCTATTACAACCGCATCCTGGAGCAAGCGCCGGAGAGCATCTGGGCCGCCCAGGCCACGGCGCACCTGAACGATATCGAGCTGTCGGGCGGCGCATCCAGTATCGAGGACCTGAAAGAGGAGGAGATAAAGGTGCTGATCCTGACTGCACCGAATCCCGGAGACTTGCCCGATAATGCCCTGGTGGTGCTCCTCGATGACATCGGCTACCGGGTATTGCCCGATCACACCATCACCCGGAGGATTCATAAGCTCGTAAAGATCCTGGATAACCGGGGGAAGGATGCAGGCGAGGTCAAGTTCTCCTATGACTCCACGTACCAGCATATGCACATCGATCTGGCACGGGTGATACAACCCGATGGCACGGTTATCGGAGCCGGAGGGGCGGAGATCCAGGAGGTCACCCCCTGGTCCGATTTTCCCTTTTACACAAATATCAAGGTCCTGATCATATCCCTGCCGGGAGTCACCGTGGGATCGGTGATCGAATACCAGGTGACCATCGAAGACATTCCCGCATCCAGACAGTTTACCCCCCGGGAAATCGATGCGGGCTTTACCCTTGCCTCCACGAATCCCGTGCAGAATGCGTGGATCAATGTCTCGGTGCCCGCGGATAGGGAATTCACCGCCACGATCGTGAACCGGGAACACATCGAGCCGGAGGTCGTGGAGAACGGGGAGATGAGGGAGTATACCTGGAGGCTGAACGATATCCCCGGGATGATCGTCGAGCCGATGATGCCCCCCATCCTCGATATCTCTCCCATCCTGTACATCACCTCCTTCCCCTCGTGGGAGGTCATCGCCGACTGGTGGCGTGCGCTCGAATTCGAGGCGATCATCCCGAACGAGGCGATCAAGGACGCGGTAGCCCAATTGACGCAGGGGCTGAGCACCCAGGAGGAGAAGGCGCGGGCCCTCTTCTACTATGTGGCCTCGCATATCCGGTATGTCGGTCTCGAATACGGGAAGGGGGACGTCCGGCCGCAGACGGCTGCAGAGGTGTTCGAGCATAAATACGGGGACTGCAAGAATAAGAGTATCCTGCTCATCACCATGCTCAGGGAGGTGGGGATCGAGGCGTACCCGGTGCTCCTGAGCACCGTGAAAAGCGGACGGGCCTGGGAGGAGGTCCCCCGGATCGATGCCTTTGATCACGTCATTGCCCTGTGCATCATCGACGGGGAATGGATATGGATGGACTCCACGGTAGAAGCAAGCTCGTTCGGCGATATCCCCGGTGCGGATCAGGACCGCGAGGCCCTCGTCATATTCGACGATGGATATGAATTCATGCGAATCCCGGTGCCTGCGCCGGAGAAGAACATGGATCGGGAGGTCACGGACATTCTGGTCGATGAGGGGTCAGCCGCTACGGTCCAGTCCGCCATCACCTCAACCGGGATCAACGCGATTTACAGCCGGGCATATTTCTCCTCACTGGATGCCGTGTACCGAAGACAGCACATCGAGTCGATCATTGCAGGCAGGTCCACCGGCGGAAGTCTGATAGACTTTACCATCGAGAATCTGTACGATCCGGACGCCCTTTACACGCTCGAGTTCCAATACACCGCCCCTGACTTCATCGAATGGGCGGGGGATATCGGATTTATGAATGTATCGTACCTTTCGGCCAACAAATCCGCAATAGCCCTGGAGGAACGGACATACCCCGTGTTCCAGGGGAATACCTCGGTGGGGGAGAGCATCGTGCAGGTCACCATACCCGCAGACCTCGATGTACGGTATCTCCCCCCCCCGGTCACCCTGGAGATCCCGCAGATCCTCTTCATTGCAGACTATGCCCTGCAGGGTCAGACCATCAGCACCTACCTGCGCTATGAGATTAGGGCCCTGTCGGTGCCGCCCGAGGACTACACTGCATACAAGGAATTCCAGGAGAAGGTGGACAGGGAGCTGAAACGAAAGATCATCCTCGAGAAGAAGGGGTTGTAAGGAGGCGTCCCTGCTTGTACAGTTGACCCGGCAGAACATGACTGCATGAGCTTACATGTATTCCCTTGGAATTTAAAAATGCGATGCCCCAATGAATCAATATGATGATGCGGAAGGGATTCCGATTATTCATATTGACATGATCTCCTGCCATCGATTATAGTTCTATACAGATAAGGGTAATGCCCTTCATTGAAAATCATTATAAAGGCCACCGGAGCGTCGAATGAGCAAAGAAGCCAGGCGATGGTTAAGACAGGCGGAAGCGGATATTAAGGCAGCGTATGACAGTGCCAAGGATGGTAATTATGAATGGAGTTGCTTTCAGGCACAGCAAGGGGCTGAAAAATCCCTCAAGGCGTATCTCTATAGCCTCGGCTATACCTCGTTCACCACACATTCCATAAAATTGCTCGTCAGGGAATGCAAAAAGAAAGAGGAGGAATTTGCTCAATTGGAGGAAGCCGCAAGGATTCTTGACGCCTATTATATCCCTACGCGGTATCCCAACGGGCTCGATGAAGATATTGCCCCGGTTGACTATTACGACAAAGAGGACGCGGAAAGATGCCTAAGCTATGCAACATTGACATTGACCATAGCCAAAAAGTTTATAAGGAATTAGCACTCTTCGTTAAAAAATTGAGGCAGACATTTACCATACACGAAATCTATCTCTATGGGTCATTTGCTTCCGGAGGCATCCATGAGGGGAGTGACATCGATTTGATAATCGTTGGGGATTTCAAGGGGAAGATGTTTAGAAGGATTGAAGAGATTACCCTGCTCACCGATCTTCCCATTGAACCTTTGGTGTATACCCTGGAGGAATTCAACCGGATGAAGCAGACTAGTTCATTCCTGCAAAAGGTGATCCAAGAAGGAAAGAGATCATAGATACGGAACGTTCGCTTCCGTTATCACAGGGGGGGCCTTTGCAAATCCTTTTGGCAATGCGGGGCGTATACCCCTGCACATGCCGGGGCTAAGCGAGTTTGTGCAGCGCAGCAAGCCCGGAAAATTCAAAAGGCCTGACCGTCAGACGCGATAAACAGAAATATCCACCGCAATTCACCATCCATAATTCATGAAGTTATATTCTATAATTTCTTGACAATTATGGCCCAATAATGTACTTTGTAAGTATAATCCTTATTGTGTATATTAAAATCGAACTATTTATATTGTCATAATTTGGCACATCATGTGCTTCCGGATTCCATAATTGAGGAGGTGGTTATAGAGGGATATCCCCGTTTAATCACTACGATGTTTGGCAGCTTTCTGATGTGCGATTATGCATGAATGGAAAGATGCCACGGCAATGCGAGGTTTTTAACTGTTTGATTATCCGCCTTGTTTATCCGGTGATTCATCGTTCCATCCGAATTGCGTAGTCTACCCAACAGGGATATGGTCAGCCCCATACAAAAAGCGAGGTACATGGATATGAGACATGCTATGAAAACCCTGATGGCCTTTTTGGCTGTGACCGCGGCATTCATCATGGCCGGATCAACGGCCATGGCCCAGGTGGGTTTCGGAGCCCGGCCGTTGTGGGATTTTCCCTCCTTCTCAAGCCAACCGCTCCAGGTGCCGGCATGGGAGGACCCCTTCACAGGCGAGGGGGACATCCTGGTCGACAACTTCGAGTACTGGGACAGCCCGTACAATCATGGATGGAGACAGTCGGAGCCGGCATATCCGGTGTATGGGTTCGGCATGGGCTATGCCACCATCTTCAACACCCTGCTCGATCTGCAGCAGGGGAGCAGGGTCCTCGATGTGTATCGTCCCGCCTCCGTGTTCCTGCTCGGCACCCCCTATGAGAAACACGCCATCATCTACAGCCTGTTCACCCCGCCGAGCGCAGCGGACACCGACGGTGCGACCGGCATCGACATGTCCACAAATCCCGTGATAAGCTTCGACTTCAGGGCGCCCATTGGCATCGAGCCCTGGGACATCTTCGAGCTGGATGTCATCGGCGAGACCGCCGGCGGCGACAGCGTGACCGTGAGAATCGTCCCGAGGCAGCCCCCTGCCGGCGCCTGCCTCGGCGCACCGGTCAACACCACCGAAGGGATGTACGCCTCCTTTGCCGCGGTGACCGGGTTCAACGAATCCGCAGGGCAGCTCCAGGTGACCGCGAGCGTGGGCCGCGGCCTGCTCGACGGGTCATGGCATGCGGTGTGGCTTGACATCGCCGATGCGGTGGAGAAGGCAGTAGAGGCATTCGATGACATCGATACCGCCGACAAGGCGGATTGGGCCGTCGACACCGCCCTTGCGGTTCTGGTGAGCGGCCAGATGTTCCGTCTGGACAGCCTCATGTTCAGGATCGTCGAAAGCCACCGGAGCATCGACCTTCCCGATATGTTCGAGATCGGACCGCTCTATGCCCAGCTCTTCGAGCCTTACCGATACCTTTTTGTCGCCGACTATGCGGGTCTCCGAGTGGACGTCAAGCACCCTCACGATCCCAATGACAAGTGTGCATGCGACAGCGTTCTGCACCTCATGCTCCACCCCGAGATCTATATCACCGATCCCAACGAGATCAGCGATTACTGGATCGGCCTCGGCGCGGACCCCAACAAGTTCGGCGAGGAGGCCGATCCCAACATCAGCGAGCTCATGGGCAGGGACTTTGTCGTGGACATCAACCTCCCCATATTTTCCGATCCCGACCTGCGTTTGACCGCCTCCGGTCCCGGGTCAACGGCTCAAGCCATTATCGATGCAGGCACCCTGGCCTGGAATGCAACCATCGGCGGATACGGCGCAAACGCCACCCAGGCATTCCTGCTCCAACCGCTTCCGATATATCCATATGACGGGATGCCCACCTATCTGCCCGCTTACTATGATGCGCTCGATTGCATCGGGCTTTTCGGAAAGCCGTTCTTCCCGCCCGGCATGGTGTTCACCCTCGAGAGCGCGCTGTGGAATGCGGGCATGACCGTATGGCCGAATATCGCGGCGATGGATTACACGCCCATGTATTTCGAGGACCTGATCGTCACCATCAAGGTCACCAACGGTGTTCATTCGGATGTGAGGACCATACCCATCAGCGTGGTCAACTATCCGGTGGAAAACTATGCGCCGGTGGTCCAGCTCGATATCGATGACCAGATCTTCTACGTGGGCCAGGAGGGTGAATATATCGTCAACTTCCTCGATCCGGACTGCTTCATCTTCTCCATGTCGCAGACGCCCGCGACCACCCACATGCCCGGATTCCCGGTCTCCACAAGTTTCAGGACCGATATGGATGGCATGACCTGGCGGATGACCATTAACGGCCTTCCCAACTACCAGTACGGCCCCTGGATCGAACAGATCATCGATCCGTGCAACGGCCGGATCAGTTGGACGCCGAAGTTCGAGGGGGCCTTTGAATCGCTCATCACCTGCACGGATGCACGGGGCAGTATCGGATTGGGTGAGATCACCATCTTCGCCATAAACAGCGGCACATGGCTGAACCATCCCCCGATCGTCCTGGGCGGCCCGACAAACCCGGTCACCATCCGGGCGGGCGAGGAGTATATCGCTCACTGGCCCACGATAAACGTCGAGGACCCCGACGGCGACGAGATCTATGCATCCTGCAACATAGGGTCCATCGGACGCGGCCCCAACGGCGAGTTTTTCTGGAGATTCCAGAGCAACTTCCCCGGATATTATGACGTAGAGGTGATCTTCTACGACATCCGGGGTGGATATGCCATACACTGGTGGCCGGTCGAGGTAATGCCCTGGTGGAGCTATTGATATTTATTCAGCAAATCATTCCGGAGGGCGGCGGGTTTCCTGCCGCCCTCTTTTTTTGGTTATATGTGGTTATATGTGGCAGGCAGTGCTCGATGTCAGGTCTACACTTTTTTAGTCAGACCTTAGTTTATTCTGAACGATAACCAGGCTACTTTTCGCCTCCGAGAAATCCGGGTCTAACTCCAGGGCCCGCTTCCATTCCTTTTCGGCCTCTTCCCATTGATTCTGTTTGAAATAGGCGATGCCCAGGTTGTAGTTTGTGATCGCAAGGTCCGGTCTCAGATCTTGGACCCAGCGATAGTTTTGGATCGCCTCCCTGTACTTTTCCTGCTTCAGATGGGTGTTGGCGATATTCATGCGCGCTGAAACAAGGTCTGGGTTGAGATCGATTGCGCGTTGGTACTGATTCACCGCAGCGTCGTATTTGCCCATGCGTTCATAGACAATCCCCAGATTATTGTGTGCTTCGGCGTATCGTACCTCTCCTGACACGGATCTTTGCAATGCCTCTGCGGCCTCTTTCAGGCGGTTTGCCTTGAGGCTCATGGTCCCCAGATCAAGATGGGCCTTGGCATAAATCATTTCCAAATCAAAGTGAAGGGATAACAATGCCCTGTCACCCCCGATAAAGTGATCTATGGCCTCTATGCCTTTTTCATAGGCCTTGGCTGCCTCGTTCGGGCGCCCTGCATCCTTGAAGCTTTCTCCGATCCGGTAGAGGAGCTTTGCAAGAAGATACGTGGCCTCATAATCCTTTGGGTTTATTGCGAGCGCATCTTGAAATCTCTCGATGGTATCCTGTATCGGCCCTTCTGAACAACAACTGATATATCCTGAAAGGACCTCCTTTCTGGCCTCGAACCTTTGGAGCAGGTCATTCTCAATCCCCGTCGGGATTTCAACCCACCTCAAAGACCTCAGCACATCCCCAGGCCTTGAACGATATCGATAGAGTTCCTCCAATAGTCGTGAGGATCCACCGCGGAGCAGGGCCTTGGGTGC
>JBLIRP010000006.1:0-13716 GCA_049472355.1 bacterium
CCTTCGATGACGCATACGAACTGGCCGGGAAATTTCTCCAGCGCCTCCTCAAGACAGGCCTCTGCCTGATGCCCTGCAGCGGCCATCAATGTCTCGTGGTATTCGATGGAGAGGGTTTCCAGGATGAGTTCATCGATATTGGGGTAGGAGCTTCTCAGGACCGCCTCGGTGCAGCCCGTGCATTCGGAAAAGTTCAGCCACACCACAGGGATGCGGTTTGTCATTTCAGCCGCCTTGGCCACCCGGGAATCGAAGATCGGCGGCAGCATCAGTACCGTGGTCATGATGGATGACCATTTCAAAAAGTCACGACGGCTCACTCCCCGGGATTCGAGTGTCTCGTTCCACCCCTCATTCGCCGGGGGCAGTTCACCATCCATTCGCGCAAGGTTCTCGTCGCACTTCTTCATCAAAGCATCGTAATACGCCCTGTTCTTTCCGTCCCGGCCTGACAGGATGTCCTTTAGCGCCATAATGTTTCCTCCTTAACTGGGTGATGATAAGGATTGTGTATTAAAGACCGTGTGTTGAAGCTGTTTAAAGACGTCCATGAAGTGGTAAACTACAACACCTAAATGATTTTTATATAACACTGTTATACAAAAAATCCTTCCCTTATTGTATAACTGCTTGATAAAGCGATGATTATATGGAAAAGATCCAGCCCTTCCATCGCAAGGCTTGGATGCCGGAGGAAATGAAAGCTCGTTTTATTCGGACAAGTATACCATAGTTCAATTCCAAGTCAACACCCAAGAATCAAGATCGATTTAAATCACACCGATTTTTTTCCTATTTCAGCCATAAAAAGATAGTAAAAACACACATTTTTTCCCCTATTTCAGGTATAAAAAGATGGTAAAAAAACCATAAAATATACCTAAATCATGCTACTTATTCATACTCAGGGCATGGAATGCCCTTTCAAAGCTGATCCCTTCTCCGCTTCGATTCCTGTGGCATCGATATCAAGGGGATATCCCTTTAACTCATCTCCTTTCATCCCCTTCTTTATAAAGGCCTTCTTAGCGTCCTTACGATCAGTAGCCCCACCGTTTCAATTCTCCTGAGCCAGTCTCCTACAGCATCCTCTGAGGATATCTTCACTATTTTTAAAACCTCGTCTTGCTGCAGTGTTTTGGGATTAAAATAAAGTGCGACAGGGCCAATGGCTGAGACGGTGAATATCCGGATGAATGAATCTTTCACCGCTTCCGATGTAATTACTATATCCTTATAACTTGCAAAAACGGTCTCCACCACACCACGGGATCCGTGATCCTGCATATATGAGGAACCATAATGGACAGGGTTAAACAATATCTGATCGAGAATTTCGAACAGTTTTTCGTCCTGCTTTTGCTGGTCAGCGTCGCCGCATTGAATTACTTCATCCCGTATAAGCTTGCCTTTTTGAACTTCTATTTCATCCCGATACTTCTTGCAGGGTACTATCTCAACTCCAAGAAAACCATGCTCGGATCGGTGTTCTGCATCCTTCTGGTGATCATCTATGCGTATCTTTATCCAGCCTCATTTGCCATCAAGAGCACATTTCTTGATCTTTCGATGTTCATCATCGTCTGGGGGAGTTTCCTGATCCTGACCGGCGCCATCGTGGGAAGGATTCAGGACCGGCTGCGCCAGGAGATAACATACAAGGCGAAGCTTATCCAGGACCTTGCGGACAACAGGGTCGCCCTGGATCAGGTGACCCACCAGCTTCATGAAAACACGGAGCTGTTTGAACAGAAGGTGCAGGAGCGGACCGAACACCTTGAAAAGGCCAAGGTGGCGGTGGAGAACCTCAAGGAGATGGTCGAGGAAACACTCTACAACACCATGGATCCTTCGGTGGTAAAGCTGATCATCGAAAAGCGTCTGCGCACCGAAAAGCGGACCCTGAGCATCATGTTCTCGGACCTGGAAAAATTCACCCATTACTCGGAAGACCACAAGCCCGAGATCGTCATCACGGAATTGAACAAATTCCTGGGGGATATGGAGAGCATCCTTCTCAGTTACGGGGCGCACATCGATAAGTATATCGGTGACGGCATCATGGCGGAATTCGGCGCCCCTATAGGAAACGAGCGCCACGCGCTCATGGCGGTTGTGGCCGGTCTCAAGATGCAGGAGAGAATCAGAAAAAGCAGCTATCCCTGGAAGATGAGGATCGGGATCTCCACCGGGGAGCTCATCATCGGCTTGATCGGGCGCAAGCGCCAAACCTACACCGCCCTCGGCGATGTGGTAAACCTCGCCAATCGAATCCAGGAGATATGCGATCCGGGTACGGTCACCATTGACGAGGCAACCTTTGAGAACATAAAGCTGTTTGTGGACGCGAATCGAAAGACGGTCCAGTCCCTCACCACCATCAAGGACCCCGAGCTTGTCAAGGAGATCAACGCGTGCACGAGACAGCTCGATCAGAGTCCCGACGATGTGGACATAATGAAGAAGATCGGCATACTGCTTATGCGGGGCAAGGATTATGTCCTCGCCCATGACTACATTAGACGTGCCCTTGAGCTCGATCCCAATGATGATCATATAAAAGTGGCCTATGCGGAAAATTCCCTCAAGCTTGAAGAATCCCATGATGTTGCCATACGGGGGAAGAAGACAAAGCTTCACCTGTATGAAATCATCGGCATCAAGGATCCTCTGAAGAAAAGGGACAAGATCCCTCAGTCGCTTTACGACCTTTACAGCGAGCGTGTCTCCAAACAGGTCAAGTATCCCGAGGATCTCATCCTTCCCATCGAGTGCCTGGACGGATGCGTGGGGCATTCCAGGGTGGTCGGATTTCTCTCCTATGCCATAGCCGACCTGCTGGGTCTTCCGGATCAGGAAAAGAGTGACATCCTGATGGCCGGATACCTTTTCGACATAGGGAAGATCATCATCCCGCATCACCTGCTGAACCGTCCGGGAACCCTGAACAAGGATGAATACGAGATCGTCACCAAGCATTGCAGGGAAGGGGTCAGGATCCTCAAAAAGATGGGGTACGTGAATGAGGGGCTCTTTGAGATCATCGAGTCCCACCATGAGAAATATGACGGCTCAGGCTATCCCAACGGGGTCTCCGGTGATGCCATTCCTTTGGGCGCCCGCATACTGGCGGTTGCAGATGCCTATGATGCGATGACCTCCTGGAGGCCGAACCGCAACAGTTGGGACTACCTCGCTGCGTTTGCGGAGCTGGAGAGCGAAACCGCACGGGGAAAATTCGATCCGAAGATCATGGAATGCCTGGGTAAACTGCTCGAAATCGAAAAGAGAAGGGCCCCCCTCGTGGGCATGAGGGATTAGTCTTTTCGGTCAGATCTTCGCAAACAGCTCGGTGCTGATATACCGTTCTCCGGTGCTCGGCAGGACCACCACGATCATTTTCCCCTTATTCTCCCGCCGGCGTGCCACCCTAAGGGCCGCAGCCACCGCAGCTCCGGAGGAGATGCCCCCCATAATCCCCTCCCGTTTGGCGAGGTCCCTCCCCATTTCAAATGCCTCATCATTGCCGACGGTTATTACCTCATCGATGATCGTGCGGTTGAGCACCGCGGGGATGAAACCCGCGCCGATGCCCTGTATCTTATGGGGGCCCGGTATTCCTCCGGAGAGCACCGCAGAGTCCTCCGGTTCCACTGCGATGGCCTTGAACGAGGGCTTGCGTGCCTTGATCACCTCCGCCACGCCGGTGATGGTCCCCCCTGTGCCGACACCCGCAACGAACAGGTCGATCTCTCCCCCGGTGTCCCGCCAGATTTCCTCTGCCGTGGTTCGTCGATGGATTTCGGGATTCGCAGGATTCGTGAACTGGTTGAGCATGATGACATCTGGCCCTTGGGCCAGTATTGTGCCTGCCATGTCCAATGCCCCCCTCATTCCACTTTCCCCCGGTGTCAGGATCAATTCGGCACCCAGGTGGGTAAGGAGCTTTCGCCTTTCCATGCTCATGGTCTCGGGCATGGTCAATGCCAGCCGATATCCCTTGGCCGCACAGACAAATGCAAGGCCGATCCCGGTGTTCCCGCTGGTTGGCTCTATGATCAGGGTGTTATCACGGATCAATCCCTGTTCCTCGGCAGCCTGAATCATGGATACCGCAATACGGTCCTTGACGCTTCCCAGGGGATTCTTGAATTCCAGCTTGGCGAGAACAATCCCGGGAAGCCCGCCGCAGATCCGATTGAGCCTCACCAGAGGGGTGTTTCCAACTGTCTTGGTAATATCAGAAAATATGCGGTGAATGATAGGGCCTTTCTATGGTGCGGTTGAAGATTGTGTTCGGGTTGCCCCTTTGTAAATCAGCTCCGGCTTTTTCAGGAATACCTTCGTATCGGGCGGTACGGATTCGGTGATCCACACATTGCCGCCGATCACCGAACGGGCCCCGATGCGCGTATTGCCCAGAATGGTCGCACCTGAATACACGATCACGTCATCCTCGATAGTCGGATGGCGTTTTTCGTTTCTGAGGCGTTCCACCTCCTCCTTGGACACGGAGAGGGCGCCGAGGGTAACCCCTTGATAGAGCCTCACCCGGTTTCCGATTTCGGTTGTCTCCCCTACCACCACCCCTGTGCCGTGATCGATGAAAAAACTCTCCTTGATGGCGGCACCGGGATGGATATCGATGCCGGTCTCGCTGTGCGCATGTTCGGTCATAATCCGGGGAAGCATGGGCACGCCCTTCTTGAAGAGCGTATGGGCGATACGATAGATGGTGATGGCATAGAGTCCCGGGTAGCTGAAGATGATCTCGTCGTAACTCTTGGCAGCGGGATCGCCTTCATATGCAGCCCGGACATCCTTTGCCAACATACCCCTCAGGTGTGGAAGCTGTTCCAAAAACCAGATGGCCACGGCGTGGCCCTCCTGCTCACATGCGACAGCCGGGGTGTTATGGCGTATGCATTCGTGCCTGAGTGCAAGGGCGATCTGTTCCGAAAGCGCCTCATACAGGGCGGTGGTTTCTTCCCCCAGATAGTATCCGAGATTCACCTCGTCCAACCGGAATTTTATAAAATATCCGGGGTAGAGGAGCTGTCGTATTCGGCGGATAATGTCAATAACCGCATCCCGGGATGGGATGGGATCGGGACCTACGTGATCGAAATGCCCCTTTTGGTTGCAGGTACGGATTAATGAATCGACAACCTTCGGTATCGCTGTTCGGATGTTCCGGCTTCCTTTACTCGAATGTCCGGTTCTATCCTGTGTTGGTTTCCGTCCCATGGAGGGTGCTCTCCTTGCATGAAGTATACCTTGCAAGAAAAGGCCTGTCAAAATCAGTACATCGGGATGTGCAAAAAATGATGAATGCCCGGGAATGAGCGCCAGACGGGGACGTGCTGCATTCACGCCGCACGTCCCCGGATCTTACATGGCTTCTAAGGCAAGATTGTTACATCCTGGGCCTGGGGGCCCTTTTTGCCCTGAGATATGGTGAACTCAACCCGCTGATTTTCCTGCAAGGTACGGTAGCCCTTGCCGGTGATGCCCGTATAATGAACAAATACATCAGGCCCCTTATCGCGGGATATAAATCCGTATCCCTTCTCAGAGTTGAACCACTTAACAATGCCGATTTCACGCTCTGCCAAAATAAACACCCCCTTTCTGTTCAAGATTTATTTCGACAGAGCGTTCAAAACTAGCTTCAGAGCATTTCTTTGGTGAAAACTGTCTGTCTTGCTATTTAAACGACTGTCTTTAAGAAAATCTTGAAAAATATCTCCTGTCTGGCGCTAAGCTCTATGCTCCATGATTGATTAATTACCTGTTACTGTTCGATTGCCAGTTATGCAAAAAACGGGCCAAAAAAGCAGTCATTATATGTATCTCATCATGGAGATGTCCAGGATTGTTTCATGTGTTCCCAATGCACTCATATGTATCGGTTGGATCGTATATCGCAGGATTGGTCCTTGCAGATAGAGACTTTTCGGATGGGAGATTGAAATAAGAAGTTACATAAGAGGCTATTCCTTTTTTGATTTATATTATAAAAATGTTGGAAGTGAATGGCTTCCAGCTTAAAACAAATGTTCAGGGTGTGTAATGTGATTCGCTGCTCATTATAAAGAGGAATAACCAAGGTTCTTATTAAATTTTATTAAACTACCTCTTTCTTGTCAAATATAGTTGATAGCAATTCATATTTCAGCATTGCTTCGTTATAAGATGGCATGTCTTATCATGCTCCCATAGCAAAGGGCATGATTGAAGCTGCTGATACCGAAATTTAAATTGGCCGTCCTTTTCTTCTCTGCTGAATTCGTCATCTTCAGCCATCTCCTGAGATCCGGCATTCACCCTTTTCCCCGGATTGTGTTCGAGTTTTCCATATGATCATTCATAGCCCCAAGGACGGCATCTGTCCCATATTGTAATGAGCAATAACGATGTCGTAAAAAGTATGACCTTTGAGTAATGAAAATAATCATCCCAATCACCGATAGAATAATAGGAGTCCTATCATTATCCATTACAGGGGATTATGAGCGATCATGGATGCCAATGGTGCATGTATGAAAACCAGCACCGGATTGTGCATGCTTTTTTCACAGTGCATACAGGATATGTGATGATGGAATGAAATGTCCGGGTGTTTGAACCGATACGTCAAAAAAGGGTATGGATGACCGAAATGTCTTTAGCAGGCAAGGAACACATAACCCTCACAGCAGAGATAACAAAGCTGAAGAATGAACTGCAGAAGAGGGATCTCGAATACTTTTATTTCAAGACCCTCTATGATGTAAACCAGGAAATAGCACTACTCAATAACACCGAGGAGATCATCAATGCCTTTCTCATGATGATCATGGGGACCTTTGGCATCTTTCAGGGCTTCATCGTTCTCATCGACAAGAAGCAGGGGAGGATAGACTTTATTGAAGGCAGGGACACGGAAAAGGAAAAGCTCCAACCGGTCATAAAATTCTTGAACAGGGAACATATAACCCGGATCTTTTGTAAAAGACACCTGCTGTCCTTTTTTGAACCAAGGCGTGCCTCCGATCACACTCGATTGAACACCGCGGAAAAGGGATTTATTGGGTTTTTGACGGCCGCGGGGATATCCGCCTTTGTCCCGTTCGTGATCGATGAGCGATTTTCCGGGGGCATCGCCCTCAGCACAAGGATTTCCGGTGAGCCGTTTTCTCAGATAGAGTGTGAGCTCTTGTCCACGCTTTCAAAACAGCTTGCCATCAATATCCAGAACGCCAAATCGTTTGAAATCATCAAGTACCTGAACACGGACCTCAGGAATAAAAACAAGACCCTCGAAGAAACACTGGAAAAGATCCATCTCCTTGAAAAGGCCAAGACCCTTTTGTGCAAGTATGTACCCAAATCCCTTGAAAGGATCATTGAGGACCACCCTGAATCACTTGAGTGTGAGAAACAGGAGCAGGATATTTCCGTCCTGTTTCTGGATATCGAGGGATTCACCGCCATGAGCGAGACCCTCAACTATGAGGAGATCACCCGGATCATCGAGACCTATTTCTCCCGCTTTTTTGATGACATCTATCGATACGGCGGGGATATTAACATGACCGCCGGGGATGGACTCATGATCATCTTTCACAACAAGGATAGATATATTCATGCCCTGAATGCGGTCAGAACGGCTCTTGCCATCAAGCACAGGACACAGCAGCTCATACCGGAAATAAAGGGGACGAAGATACCCCTGATTATCAATATCGGGATCCATTCAGGTGAGGCGTACATCGGATCGACACGTCTTGAAGGATACTACGGTTCACGATGGACATATACGGCCCTTGGGTCAACCGTGAATATGGCTGCACGGATCGGATCATTTGCCACCAAAGGGGAGATCCTCGTGAGCGCCGAGACTGCGTCAAGGGTCAGGGAGGGTTTCTCCCTGGAAAGGGTTGGATACCAGAGGTTCAAGAATGTAAAAAAGGAGGTCCTTCTGTACAGGGTCATTGAGGAGCATCCGTTGGATCAGTAACTGGGACCCTGCAGTTATGTGCAGGGTGCAATCATTGCGGATTGCAATGCGCATTCGAAGTTATTTTTCGGGACAGGTCATGATCGCCTGAAATGCCGTGGTCCAGGAAAATTCCCATGAGCATCCCATGTTATTTTTCGGGAGAGAATCCCGACAAGGGCTGTGAAACATAATGACACAAGACAAGGCAAAACATCTCGAGATAATGGTATCCGTCATTTTTCTTGCCGCAGTCGGCGTCGTTGCCATTCTCTATCTCTTCAACATCTATCAATGGAGCTTTGCGCCCTTTTTCGGGCACGGGGTGAGGAAATGCAGCGGATGGGCGATTGTAGGCCGGGTCTATGAGGATGGATACAATGCGGGATTCCGGCTTGGAGACCGGATTCAGGAGGTGAACGGCATGCCGGTGGAAAGCATGGCCGGCATCCGGGATCTGGTGAACAGGCAGATAGGGGCGGAAAATCGTTTCGTGGTGTCACGGAACGGGCAGACCCGCACCGTCATCTACCGGACGACCCAGTTTGGTTTGGCCCGGGCCGCCCTGGTCTTCGGTGTGCCCTGGCTCATGGGAATACTCATCATTGTTATCGGTTCCTTCGTCTTCCTCACCACCCCCATGGCCGAGAGGCGATGGTCGTTCCTGCTCTTCTGCCTTTGTGCAGGACTGGTGATGATCTTTTTCAACCAGCGCCCCCTCAGCCCCTCCTGGATACTCATCTTCGAGACCATCGGATTCTGTTTTCTCCCCGCGACCATCCTCCACATGACATTCATATTCCCCTTTTATGAGGAGCGTGCACGACGGCATCTGTGGTATACCACGATTACCTATGCCGCGTCATTGCTGCTATTCGTAACGACACGGTTCCTCTCTTCCTCATTTGCTGAGTCACCAAGGTACCTGCGCATCTTCTGGCTCATCTATATATTTTTCTCGATTCTCGTCTTCATATGCATGCTCCTTTATAAATACCGGAAGATCCCTTATCGACTTGCCAAATCGAAGATACGGGTAATACTCCTGGGCTTTTCTATCGGGGTGCTCCTCCCGCTGGTGGAGCCGATCCTCAACACGCTCTTCGGCGTGTTCATTTTCCCCACCATCGAACTGGCGATGCTCCCGTTTATCACCGTGTTCCCGCTGTCCATAGCCTATGCAATCGTGAAGCACGATCTTTTCGAGATCGATGTGTTCGTCAAGCGAACCACCGGATATCTCCTCGCCACCACGCTCATTGCCCTCTTGTATCTTCTGTTCATCCTCGGTGTCAATGTCATCGTCAAGCCGGTATTCATACAGCATCACCATGTATTCAATTTTCTCTTCCTTTTGCTGGTGGTATTCTTTTTTAACCCAATTACCAGCAGGGCGCAGGTATTCGTGAACCGCCTCTTTTTCCGGCAGAAATATGACTATAAGGAGCCGGTGAAACAGCTCCTGAAGGATATCACCTCCATATTCGAACCCGATCTGCTGATCCTGAGGGTCCTTAATATCCTCTCCAATACCATGTTCATCGAGGAGATACGTATTTTTCTCTTCGACACCGAGGATGGCACCTATAATGAATACAATCCTCACGACAACATACTCATTAAATCAAAGAATGCGGTCTTCCGAGGATCGAGCCCTCTGGTGAAGGTGTTGCTCCGGGAAAAGAGGGAGGTGCAGAAAGACAACTACTGTGACCAAACAAAGCACTTCCCGTATAAAAAGGAGATGCTCCGCATCTTTGATTCATGGAACGTACAACTGATCATTCCATTCATCACCCATGACAAACTCTCCGGTTTCATGATGCTCGGGAACATGAAATCGGGCAGGTACTATACGATCGCCGATGTGGAATTCCTGCGCATCATTGCCGACCAGACGGCCATTGCCCTGGAAAACGTCAACCTCATCCATGACCGTATCGAACAGGAGAAGATCGAAGAGGACCTGAAGATCGCTGGAGTCATCCAGCGGAGAATGCTGCCGGAGGGTTCTCCCACAATCAAGGACTTTATCGTGTACAATCAGATCATCCCGAGCAGTGAGATCGGAGGGGACTTCTACGATTTCTTTGAGTTTCCCTCCCAGGGGGAAAAGGAACTGGGTATTGTCATGGGGGATATCTCCGGTCATGGCATCTCAGGGGCCTTGCTGATGAGCGCCGCGCATTCGATAAGCCAGAATCAGGTCATCTGCGTAAAGGATGTTGCCACCGTAATGCAGGAGGTAAACAGGCACATGCTTCGGGAGACCAAGAAGAAGGCATTCGTGGCGTTTATTTATGCACTCCTGTTGCCTGACAAGAGGATCATTCTCTCGAATGCCGGCCTGCCTCCTCCGCTCTATTACGATCATGACCGAAAGGAGACGAGATTTCTTAAGACCGAAGGGGAGCGCCTTCCTCTCGGGATATTCGAAGAACTCTCCTATACCCCGCTCACCCTCTCCCTGAACAAGGGGGATGTGATCATATTGTACACGGATGGCCTGCTGGAGGTCAAAAATAGGGACAATGAGTTCTTCAACTTCCATCGACTCCGGGAGATATTCGCGCATTCGGTTCACCTGGAGCCGGAGGAGATATATAACCGGATCGTTGAAGAATTAAGGGACTTCTCAGGGAAAAGGTGCTTTGATGATGATATGACCATCATCATACTCAAACATGTCGAGGCAAGGCCCGTGGATACGCTGTTGTTTCTTCCCTTCTCTCAGATGACCTTGCAGCTCATTTCACAAGGGATTGAATCCATGGCCCACTTGTATTCATTGTGCGACGAGGAAATCGCCTCCATGAAAAACCACCTGAAGAGGATGTATCGAAAGGCGGCGCAGTATCATCAGGAATCGTCTCATGGGTATAAGCTGGTGGCCTCATTCTTCCCGGATGGTCTGAACAGGGGGATTATTGAGGATGGGCATGCCGGATTTCCAGATGGAGGGGAGAGGGTAGCTGCCTCGAAGGGTATGAAACTTTTGGGGGATTATCATTGTCTGGAGCTTACGCAGGAAGAGACGGGATTGAGTCATACGAGCATAAGGGGTACCAGCCGGATGATTGTTCATTTCAGAGGTGAGGCCTGAGCAATCCGATCGGGCGGTTTTTGCAGATATAGTCGTATGTATGGTACCTGCTCAATACCTCGGATCTCCTTTACCATGGAGAGCTTTTAGAAATATGACGATAAATAAGTGGAAAACGGGAGGTTTTCTATGGCGCGGAAAAAGGAGACACTCAGGGTCCATGTGATCGAGGGTGTCGTTGTCATCTCCACCATGACCGATTTCACCCTGTCAATGGAAAAGGTCATGGAGGATGTCTATGAGGACCTCTGCAATAAGGGACATAAGAAGATCCTGTTTGAATTCCACCCGGAGAATTATATCACCAGTGCAGGGATAGCCATCCTGATCAGCCTCATCAGCGAAGGTATGAAGAGGGATCAGGAAATAGGCCTGACCGGGCTGTCCGATTATTTCAAGAAGATCTTCAACCTGATCGGGATTACGCGCTACACCAGGATCTATAATTCGCTTGACGAGGCCCTCCAAAAGATGTCGGAACCCTTGTCCGCTGACCGTGCCCGACAAGTACATGCGTAGATGGAGAATACCACGAGCATAAAGCGCCTACCCATTGGAGAAATCCTGCTCCAGAACGGATTTCTGACAAAGAAACAACTGGACGAGGCGCTCCTTGTTCAGCAAAGACACAAGGAGCAACGGAAAAGGCTCGGAGAGATACTCATTCAGCGCGGCATCATAAGCGAGGAGGATCTCCTCGACTCGCTGGCCATGCAGGTCGACATGACCTTCCTCCCCCTCATGAAACCCTATCAGCCCCTCTCATCCCTGGTGATCCAGGACAAGGATCATAATATTCAGCGTTACATAAAGACCATGGGCTTTTTCATCGAGATCGGTATCCTCATCAGTGAAAATCCCGACATCAATACCCTGGTGAAATTGATTGCCCAAAAGGCCCCCGCCATTATGGAAGCGGAGCGCAGCAGCATCTTTTTTCTTGATCGGAATGAAAAGGAACTTCGCTCCTTGATCGCCCTCGGCACAAAGGGGAATGTGCTCCATTTTGACAAGAATCTTGGCGTTGCCGGGCACGTGCTGAAGACAGGGAAGCTGGTCAACATCACCGATGCCTACACATGTCCCTTCTTCAATCCCGACATCGACAAGAAGACAGGGTACACCACCAGGAGCATTCTCTGTACCCCCATTCTCAATCCAAGCGGCAGGCCTTTCGGCGTGTTTGAGGTGCTCAACAAGAGGCAGGGGCATTTCACCAAGGAGGACGAAATCCTGATACAGATCCTGGTCTCCCAGATCTCCATTGCCTTCGAGAATATCAACACCTGGAATGAGTTCAAGTTGATCAAGGAGTCCCTCAGCCAGGAAAACATCAACCTCAGGAGGGAGACAAAGAAGGAATACGGTTTTTCACAGATCATCGGCATGAACGACGGTGTGGTGAAGACCATGGAAACGGCGATGCAAACGGCGCAGTTCAATATACCGGTTACCATCGAGGGCGAAAGCGGCACCGGCAAGGAGCTCCTTGCGAAGGCCATCCATTACAACAGCCCGCGCGCCGAGGCCCCGTTCATCTGTGTGAATTGTGCGGCGATACCGGAAAATCTCCTCGAATCGGAGCTGTTTGGGTATGAAAGGGGTGCGTTCACCGGTGCCAACACCTCCAGGATCGGGCTCCTGGAGGAGGCCGACAAGGGAACCCTCTTTCTGGACGAGATCGGTGATATGGACCCTAAACTGCAGGTGAAGATCCTTCGTTTCCTGCAGAGCGGAGAGATTCAGCGGCTGGGGAGCAACAGGATCAAGAGGGTTGATGTACGGATCATTACGGCGACCAACCGGAACCTCGCCCATCTCATGAAGGAAGGCAGGTTCAGGGAGGACCTCTACTATCGGATCAATGTGGTGAGCTTCAAGCTATCCCCCCTCAGGGAGCGGAAGGACGATATCCCGCTTTTGGTGAGGCATTTTGTACAGAAATTCGGTCCATCCTTGAACAGCGCGATCAAGGGGGTCAGCGACGAGGCCCAGGAACTGCTTTTGATGTACACCTATCCGGGAAATATCAGGGAACTTGAGAATATCATCAAGAGGGCAATGGTCATTGCAGAGGGTCCCCTGATAACACCCCAGGACCTTCCCGAGCACGTGCAAGCGACGAGGGGCATGGACGCCGGTTTCATAGCCTCCGATGCCCCCATTGCCGCTGTCCAGGACTATACCACCTATAAGCGTATGAAGTCCCAGGCAAAAAGGGAATTGGAGGAGCACATGGACACACGTTTCCTCACCGATCTTTTAAAGGAGACCGGAGGGAATGTCGCCCGGGCCGCCCGGCAGGCCAATATGAATCGCTCCCTTCTCCACCAGATGATCCAGCGATACAACCTGGATATCTATCAATATCGCTCAAAAACAGGGAACAGTTAGAAAATAGTAACAGGTGTTAGTATTCAATCACACCCGAATACTATTGAATAACAATAAATAAAACATAGTGTTAGCGACAATATCCATCCATTTGATCATTTCCTTCGCCCGAAAGGTGTTAGTAAATGATAACAGGTCTGCTCCCTATAACCTGCCCCTGCCCTGATATGACATACGATCCCTTCGTTCGGTTGGTGTTTAATAAGAAACAACAATAACAATATATTAGTAGGATTTT
>JBLIRP010000060.1:0-25166 GCA_049472355.1 bacterium
GATTGAAGTCTGTTCCTTTATAAGGGATTCTTCTATTGTTTTTTGAAAATGAGGATTCCCAGGGGCGGGATGCTGAGGGAGAGGGAGTGGTACTTGCCGTGGAAGGGGACCGGGGTGGCCTCGAGCCCGCCCAGGTTTCCGTAGCCGGTCCCGCCGTATTCCCTGGCGTCGCTGTTCAGGGCCTCCTTCCAAAAGCCGCCGAAGGGGAGGCCCACCCGGTAGTTGGTGCGGGGCACCGGGGTGAAATTGCACACCACCAGGATGACATCCCCTTTCTCCTTTCCCTTCCGAAGGAAGCTGATGATGCTCCGCTCCTTGTCCTCGCAGTGGATCCACTCGAAGCCCTCGGATCGGAAGTCCTGCTGATACAGGGCGGGCTCCTGCCGGTAGAAGCGGTTCAGGTCCTGCACCCACCGCCACACCCCGTGGTGGGTGGGGTAGTCGAGAAGCTGCCAGTCGAGGCCCTGTTCGTGGCTCCACTCGTTCCTTTGGCCGAATTCACCCCCCATGAAGAGGTGCTTCTTGCCGGGATGGGTGAACAGGTAGCCGAGGAGGAGCCTGAGGTTGGCGAACTTCTGTTGCTCGTCCCCGGGCATCCTGCCAAGCAGGGAGCCCTTCCCGTATACCACCTCGTCATGGGAAAGGGAGAGGATGAAGTTTTCCGAAAAGGCATACCAGATGCTGAAGGTGAGCCGGTCCTGGTGGTACTTGCGATAAAGGGGGTCCTTGGCGAAGTAGTCCAGGGTGTCGTGCATCCATCCCATGTTCCACTTCATACCGAACCCCAGCCCCCCCTCGTAGAGGGGACGGCTCACCTTGGGCCAGTCGGTCGATTCCTCGGCAATGGTCTGGACATCCGGAACGGTTGCATAGACCATCTCGTTGAAGCGCTTGATGAAGGAGACGGCCTCCAGGTTCTCGCGCCCCCCGTACCGGTTGGGTATCCATTCCCCCTTTTTTCTCGAATAGTCGAGGTAGAGCATGGACGCCACCGCATCCACCCGCAGGCCGTCCGCATGAAAGCGATCGAGCCAGAAGAGTGCGTTGCTGATGAGGAAATTGCGCACCTCGTTCCTGCCGTAATTGAATATGTAGCTCTTCCAGTCCGGGTGGAACCCCTGGCGAATGTCCGCATGCTCGTAAAGGTGGGTGCCGTCGAAATAGACCAGGCCGTGTTCGTCGGAGGGGAAGTGTGAGGGCACCCAGTCCAGGATGACGCCGATGCCGCTCCGGTGAAGGCAGTCCACGAGATACATGAAGTCCTGGGGCGTGCCGTAGCGGCTGGTGGGGGCGAAGTAGCCCGACGCCTGGTATCCCCACGACCCATAGAAGGGGTGCTCCATGACCGGGAGGAACTCCACGTGGGTGAATCCCGTGTCCCTGACGTATTCCGTGAGCTGTTGTGCCATCTCCCGGTAGGTGAGGGAGCGGTTGTTCTCCTTTTGCACCCGCCGCCACGACCCGAGGTGGACCTCATACACGGAGAAGGGACCATCCAGGCCGTTGCGCTGCCCCCGCTCCCTCATCCAGTCTCCGTCGCCCCATTCATAGTCGAGGTCCCACACCACCGAGGCGGTCCGGGGAGATGTCTCCCAGAACAGCGCGTAGGGATCACCCTTGTCCACCCGGTAGTTGTCGAACCTCGACCGTATGTGGTATTTGTAGAGGGCCCCCTTGCCTGCGCCGGGGATGAATCCATCCCAGATCCCCGAGCCCTCCCATCGGGCGGCCAGGGGGTGGGCATCCCGGTTCCACCCGTTGAAGTCCCCAATCACGGAGACCTGGGCTGCGTTGGGCGCCCACACGGCAAAGTAGGTCCCCTGGGCGTTATCCACCGTCATGGGGTGGGACCCCATCTTTTCATAGAGCCGGAAGTGACTTCCCTCCCTGAACAGGTAGACGTCCTGCTCGGTGAACAGGGTGGGGCCGTGGATGATGCCGCCTGCGCTGTGCGAAGCCATACGCTGCATGCTCCTTTTCGATAGGAAACCCTTTGCCCGCGGAGAGGGTACCCCCCTACACAACGCCTCACAGGCGGGCAGGGAACGAAGACCTTATGCCCCGTTCAGGATGGCCCTGATCCCCCGCAGGGGGATCGCCACCCAGTCGGGCCTGTTGTTCAGCTCGTAGCCCAGCTCGTACACCGCCTTCTGCAGCAGGAATGCATCGAACAGGATGTCGAATTCCTCGCCGCCCTGGGGGATGAAGGGGGCATCCCTGACCGTATCGAGGTACGAGCGCAGGAAAAGGGTGCTTGTATAGTGGTACCACACGATCACCCAGGGTTCAAGGAAGGGGGCGTCGGTCTGATGCACCAAGGGGTACCGCAGGAACCCGGCATGCGCCGCGTAGTGAAACGAGCGCACCATGCCCGCCACATCCCGCAGGGGAGAGCGCTTCAGCCGCCGCTCGCCCAGCGGCACAGCGGGCTCCCCCTCGAAATCGATGATCACGAAATCCTTCCCGGTGAACAGGACCTGGCCGAGGTGGTAGTCGCCGTGTATCCGGATCTTCATGGCGGAGATCTTCTTTCCGAGGATTCTGGCCAGCCTGGCGAGGATCTCCCGCTCGGCATCCATCAGCCCCGATGCCTCCTCCCGGATGTCCTCCGGAAGGTCCGTGAGGTTTTCCCGCAGCAGCCGGAACACCTTCCTGGTCAAGCTCCGCATGGACTGGAACACGGAGCGCTGGTAGAGGATGGAGAAGGGCTCCGGGGCAAAGGCGGGGTCCCCGGTGAGCGAGTATAGGGCCCGGTGCAGCTCACCGGTGCGCCTCCCGAGAAGGCTCACCATCTCCGCAAAAAAGGCGCCCGCCAATTCGTCCAGAAAGGGGTATGCCTTCATAAGATCCTCGTCGAACAGCCCCGAAGTCCGGGGAATATCGGTGAGTTCCCCCCTGCGTGCGAGCACCCGCTCGAGATACTTATGCACATGGTCCAGGGTGAATTGCCAGGCATCCCCCTGGTTGGGCACAAAGCGCTGGAGCAGGCCGATGAACGTCGGCTCACCGCGCGGCTGCCGGTATTCGATGGCCCCGGCAAAGGCGGGGATGTGGGGAAAGCGGGCCCTGTCGGTAAGGGCACTGGTGATCTCCGCATCGGGATGGGCGCCTTCATGGAGCTTTCTGAAGATCTTGAGTATGAAATTATCTTTGTAAAGGATTGAGGTGTTGCTCTGTTCCGCCCCCAGCACGGAGGAATCCGTATACGCCGCGGTTCCCCGGGGCATCCCCTCGAATCCCCTGTTGGGATAGGCGACAAATTCCCCCGCCTGCGCACTGATCCCTTTTCGCCGTGCGATCATGTCGAAGAGAATGCGATGCAATCCCCGGTTGTATGCGCCGTCATAGAGAATGCCCTCCTCCTCGCCCACCCTCATTGAGGCGATGATGCTGCGGTGAAAATGCCTCCGTATGACCTCGGCCTCCTGCCTGCCCGCCCAGGACAGGGGGATGAAATAGGTCTCGGGGATTCCCTCGTTGTAGTTGACCCGGATGGTGAGAAGAAGGGGCGCGCCATGGCTTTTGCGGGCAACGGGCGCCATCTCCAGGATTTCGATGGAGCGCATGGTCCTCCCCTTTCCGCCGAACCAGCGCGATTTCTTCAGATACGTGGGAAGCACGTGACGTTCGAGCTTCTCCCGAATCTCGGTCCCGGCAAGCTCCTTGATCCCCTCCTGCACCTGCAGGTAGGGGAGCACGTCCTCCCGTTCCACCCTGATCATCTCCTGCTCGCCCTTCAGCACAAACCAGAAGTAATTATGGGGTCCCAGGGTGAGGATGTAAGGCTCCCGCCTGATGGGGGGGAAGTTGTTCTGGCTGAACGCCTCCTGGGGGATCAGGCCTGCGCAGTCCGAGAGGTCCAGTTCCACCACCTGGGAGAACCGGGAGAGGTTCAGCACCACCAGGATGATCTCCTCCTCGTACCGCCTGATGAACGCCAGCACCTTGGGATTCCGGGGGGAGAGAAACCGGATGTCGCCGCGGCTGAATGCCTTGAAGTGCCTCCGCATGGCGATCACCCGTCTCATCCACCACATCAGGGAGGAAAGGTTGCGTTCCTGGTTTTCAACGTTTACCACCTCGTAGTGATACTCGGGATCGATGATCGTGGGCAGGTAGAGACGCTGGGGATTGCTCGTGGAAAACCCGGCATTGCGGTCGGGGCTCCACTGGAAGGGGGTGCGCACCCCGTCCCGGTCGCCCAGGTAGTAGTTGTCCCCCATCCCGATCTCGTCCCCATAGTAGATTACCGGGGTGCCCAGGAGGGAAAAGAGCAGCGTATTCAGCACCTCGATCCGGTTGCGGTTGTTCCCGAGCAGAGGGGCGAGCCGCCGCCTGATCCCCAGGTTGATCTTGGTGAGGGGGTCCTGCGCATAGACCCGGTACATGTAGTCCCGCTCCTCGTCCGTGACCATCTCCAGGGTGAGCTCGTCGTGGTTGCGCAGGAACATGGCCCACTGGCAGCGCTCCGGTATCTCCAGGGGCGGGTCAAGGATGTCGATGATGGGGAAGCGGTCCTCCATCTGGAGGGCCATGAACATCCGGGGCATCACCGGGAAGTTGAAGGCCATGTGGCACTCGTTCCCCTCCCCGAAATACACGGCCGCATCCTCCGGCCACTGGTTCGCCTCCGCGAGCAGCATCCGGTTCCTGAACCTGCTGTCCACATGGGCACGCAGTTTCTTCAGGAAGGTGTGGGTCTCCGGGAGGTTCTCGCAGTTGGTGCCCTCCCGCTCGAACAAATAGGGGACCGCGTCGAGGCGCAGGCCGTCCACCCCCATGCCCAGCCAGAAATCGATAACACTGAGCATGGCCTTCTGTACCCTTGGATTGTCGTAGTTGAGGTCGGGCTGATGCGCATAGAAGCGATGCCAATAATAGGCCCCCGCCACCGAGTCCCATGTCCAGTTCGAGGCCTCGAAATCCTTGAAGATGACCCGGGCATCCTGATATCGCTCCGGCGTATCGCTCCAGACGTAGAAATCCCTCCACGGAGTGCCGGGCTTCGCCCACCTGGAGCGCTGGAACCAGGGGTGCTGGTCCGAGGTGTGATTGAGGACCATCTCGGTGATCACCCTGATCCTCCGCTGGTGGGCCTGGCGGAGGAATTCCCTGAAATCCCGCAATGTGCCGTAGGTAGGGTGCACGCTGAAGTGATCGGCGATGTCGTAGCCGTCGTCCTTGAGGGGGGATGGGTAAAAGGGGAGAAGCCATATGGCGGTGATCCCCAGGTTCTGGAGATAGTCCAGCCTGGTGATGAGCCCCTTGAAATCGCCGATCCCGTCACCATTGCTGTCGCAGAACGCCTTCACATGAAGCTCGTAGATGACCGCATCCTTGTACCAGAGGGGGTCGTCCTCTATATATGACCGCTGATTGTGTGCCATACCAGTTTTCCCTGAATTGAACCAGGAATATTGGGAACGAATTTTATACCAGAATTATGCATTAATTGATTGTTTTTTAATTTTTTCATCCTTCAGCACGATCCAAAAAAAAGTCATGGCGGTTTACAAGAAACATGCTGCATGCAAGGAATCCATTCCCGATTGTATAAGCGGCTTCGGCAAAAGGCAAACGAACCCCCTACTTTTTTATCGACAATGGGATGGTTACGATCGCAATGACCCGGGGTATGCATTCTGCGGGTGATTCCTGAACCAATTTTGGCAGGGCTGCTACGCTGTGGTCAAAGCCTATCGGGATGTACGGATGCTCATCCTAATGGCATGCCTCGGCCAACGCTCCGGCGCTTTTTACTGCTCCTTTGCGGATTCCTTTGCGACCTCGAAGTGCTTCGACAACAACCGCTGGGCAGAGGCGCCCTCGATGGCCTTTATGGCGATGTTTTGAACCTGCTTGCCGGCATCGTCCGATTTCTGTGTCAACTGGCGGATATACGTCTCCTGTTCTTTGATCTTCGCCTCGAGCCCGGAGACGATCTGCGCATGCAACCGCCTCTCTCCTTCGATCTCCTTGGCCGCGAGGGCCGCCTCGTGACGGTACCGTGACTCCAGTTTCTCGGTCACGGATTTCTCCGTGTCCTGGATCGCCTTTTCCATTCTTTCCGGAAACTGGGTGACCGCGGCCTTCATTTCCTCGTATTCCTTCTCCCGGACGGAAATGGCTGCCTCCCGATCGGAAAGCTCCTTCTCAGCGGCGATCTTCTTTTCGGCAAGCACCTTATCCAGCGCCGCCTTTTTTGCCTCGTACGCGTCGTTTTCCTTCTTTCTCTTCAACTGGAGGGAATAGGCGTACTCCTCTTCCTCGCGATCCCGCTCCTTTTTAACCCTCGCATCCCTTTCCTTCACCGCCTGCTCGTGCGCCTCCTGCTCCCTCTTCCATTCCAGCCTCTTCTGCCCCAACTCCGCATCAAGGGCATGCCGCTTCTCATCCATGTCCTTTGCAAACTGCGCACTCTTCTCCTTCTGTGCCTGAAGGAGAGCGTCGAGGCTGTCCGCATTCACCGTGATATCGTGAATCTCCTGCAGGGTCGTTCGTCCGATTTCTATGGCCTGCTGCAGGTCCGACAATTTCTTGAACTCGGCAATCAACCGTTCCTCGAGATTGTCCAGGGCCCCCCCGATCTCCAGCTTGATCTGGGCCAGTCCCTTTACAATCCTCTCCACCGAATGCTGGGATGCCTCCCTGACCAGCCGCTTTTCCTCAACCTGTTTCCTTTCCGCCTGCCGATCCGGGACCTGTCCCTTCTGGAGCCTCTCCAACACCTCATGGTATGCCTGCAAAATCTCACTCTTGGTGCTTTTCCCGGAGATCTCCTTTTTCTCTTCCATGGTCATGCTCCTTTTTGTTCTTCATGAAAAACCAAGGCATTGTTATACGTCTATCGCAGTGATTATGCCTCACCACTGCTCGAATGCATGCACGAGTTTCCTCGATAAAAGGCAGAAGGCCGCTCGATTCGATCGCTGCAATCCGGCACGAATAGAAGCTGATACATGAGAATCGAAGACGTCCTTTATGACGGATTACCCCGGCCACTTACCATATCGTTTCCACATCGCCGAAATCCATAATCCTTCGGTCGGAAGAGACCACAGGTATCCCCAATATCCTTGATGTTGCAACGATGATCTGGTCTGCAGGGTCTCGATGAAGACCGCGAAGCTGGGTGCTTTCTACAGCGATCTCAGGGGAAAGATCCGCGATACTTATATTGAATTCATTAAGAGAGCGTCGAATCCATGTGATCAAGGGTATTGAGAAGGATATCCTTTTTTTCTCGACCAGCTTTGCCAATTCCCAGCATGATATGGCAGAGATCCATTTTTGATGTGCCTTGTTGAGCATCGTCTTTGCCTTATGCGAAAGGGACGCCTCGTTTTGGATGCTTACCCAAATCCAGATATGCGTATCCAGAAGAAGGGCCTTCACCTTGTAACCTCCCATTCATCATCGGCAACAGGAGAGAGTATATCCCCGATGAACGTGACGGTATCCTTGAGCGGGATCTCTTCTTTCTGATTATTCACCGGGATTATTTCGGCAATCGGCTCGCCCCGCTTGGTGATGAGCACCCTCTTTTTCTTCATTTTGACATCTTCAAGGACTGAAAGGCAGATGGCCTTGAACTTGGATACCGATAATGTCTCCATCTTTTGCCCCCCTATTTAATTATGGTCAAATCACTATTACCATAATATCGATTTGCCTTCTCATTGTCAAAGAGCGGCAATTCCATTTGGGAGTGCAGCATGGTGAGCAGACATGTTCAGGAGGGATTTAGGGAGGCCTTCTGTAAATTTTCTCTCCCCCCGGGCGAACACCGCTCCCTTACATGAAGTAGTCGAAATCCGCCTCCCTGCGCAGGCGGTGGTGCACCCTGAATATGTGGGCCGGGACGAGCGAGGGGGAAAGCTCCACGCGATTCGAATCCCCCTGCCACAGGTACTTGTCGTCGCTGATCAGGTCGGTGACCAGGTAGGGTTGGCCGGGGACGATCCCCAACTCGTCAAGGGGAATCTTGACGGAGCCGGACTGGGTGTGGAAGGGATCCAGGTTCACGATGACCATGATGATGTTGGACAGGTCCTCGGTGGCCTTGACAAAGGCAAGGAGGTATTCGTTGTCCACCTCGCAGAACCGGAGGTTCCCGGTGGCCTGCAGGGCACTGTTGTTACGCCGGACCGCGTTGATCCTGGCGATGAAGTCCCGCAGGTTATCCTCCCTCCCCTCCACGTCCCAGTGCCTCACCTCGTACTTTTCCGAATGGAGATACTCCTCGCGGTCAGCGACCCCCTCGTTGATGGACAGCTCGAAGGGAGGACCGTACAGGCCGTAGTTGGAGGAGAGAGTCGCGGCCAGCACAAGGCGCACCAGAAAGGCGGACCTGCCGTCGTACTGCAGGAATTCAGGGAGGATATCCGGGGTGTTCGGCCAGAAGCTGGGACGGAGGTACTCCCGAATCCCGGTGGAGGTGAGCTCGGTAAGGTATGCGGTGATCTCCTGTTTGGTGTTTCTCCAGGTGAAGTAGGTGTAGGACTGGGTGAACCCGAGCTTGGCGAGGCGGTTCATGACCTTGGGCCGGGTGAAGGCCTCGGCCAGAAAAAGCACATCGGGATGCTGCTGCTTCACCTCGCTGATAAGCCATTCCCAGAAGCAAAAGGGCTTGGTGTGGGGATTGTCCACGCGGAATATGCGAACCCCCTTTTCGACCCAGAAAAGCACGATCCCCTTCAATTCCTCCCACAGGGACTGCCAGTGATCCGTCTCGAAGAAAAAGGGCACGATGTCCTCGTAGCGTTTGGGGGGATTCTCCGCAAACTGGATGGTGCCGTCCGGCCTCCACAGGAACCACTCCGGGTGCTCCGTAAGGTAGGGGTGGTCGTTTGAGCACTGGAAGGCCAGATCGAGGGCGATCTCGATGCCGTGCCGGCCGGCCTTTTTGACGAGATCCACGAAATCCTCCATGGTGCCGAGGAGGGGGTGGACGCTGGTATGGCCTCCCTCTTCGTAGCCGATGGCCCAGGGGCTTCCCGGGTCGTCCGGCCCGGCGGCAGGGGCGTTGTCCCTTCCCTTGCGCTGTGTCCTCCCGATGGGGTGGATGGGGGGCAAGTAGAGCACATCGAACCCCATCCGCTCCAACTCGGGGAGGAGCCCCTCGCAGTCCTTGAAGGTCCCGTGTCTTCCCGGCTCCGGGGAACAAGACCGGGGAAAGATTTCATACCAGGCGCTGAACAGGGCCTTCTCCCTGTCCACCACCAGGGGAAGCTCCCGCTCGTATACGGACATGAGCCCCCTGTCCGGATACCGGGCCATCAGCTCGGCAAGCTCCTCACTCAGACCCGCCGAAACCGCCTGTTCGATATCCTCCCGATTGCTCAGGATAGCGGCGATCTGACGGAGCCGCTCCCTGTCGGCGCTGGTTGCCCGCTCAGCAGCCGCCTCCACATACCCGGCACCGACCAGGAGCTTCACCCCCACCTCCTGACCCGCATCCCTGGACTTCCTCAGGTCCTTGTGCCAGGTCGCAAACCGGTCGATCCACCCTCCCACCGCATACAAGTAGAATCCGGGCTCTTCAACGCTGAAGGCGCCTTCCCAGGCGTCGTTTCCCGATGATGTCATGGGTGACTCGCGCCACTCCTCTTCATCCTCCCTGCGAAAGAGGATGACCGCGGCAACATCGTCGTGTCCGTCCGCAAACACATCCGCACTCACCCTGATCCTCTCGCCTGTCACCCGCTTTACGGGAAACCTGCCGCCATCGATCCGTGGGGTGACCCGCTCAATGACCACCCGCCTGCGTCCGTCACGTTCCATGCCGTTCCTCCTATTCATCGCCTGGTGAGAACGATCGTTCTGAGTCCCCTGCACCTTCCCCGGGACGATGTACATTCCGGGAGGGTCTCGATAATCCGTCCTTCACTGAGCGGTTCGAATGAAACCGCTCGAGATAGTGTGGATCAATCAATTAAAAATTGTATAAACAGATCGGTCAAAAAGCAACCAACACCCCTGTATCCCCCCTGCAACCGCTGCGGGTATTCGAATCTCGACACGCACCAGGATTGCTGCTATAGTGCTTCACAACGGCATTGACCCACGCCGCATTCGTCTTCACTCCCCGCCGCAAGCCAAGGTTATCCCCCGCATACGGAAAATTTTGAAACAGCGGCTGCGAACGGGAAGGAATCGAAACGCCGCGCACAAAGCAAGGACTCCGCACATGGATACCAGCAGGACATACAGGACCCGTTTCATCCAGGCCAACAAGGACGAGTACGGCGACCGGTACACAGCCTTGAAATGGGCCTCGGGAAAAGAGGCCCACAGGGCAGCCGGCCTGAGGCAGGAGATACTGTCTGCCCTGGAGGGATCGGTGCACATCCGATTCAAGGGGACCAAGCCCCATTCGGGAGACCTCTCCCCGGGGTGCGAGATATGCGGAGATGGCACGTGGTCCTGCCTGTTCATCAACGGAAGGTGCAACTGCCGCTGCTTTTACTGCCCAACCGAGCAGAAGGGGATAAGTGTGCCCATGACCAACACGGTGCCATTCCCCCGCACCGGTGACTACGTGGACTACATCGGGGCACTCGATTTCAAAGGGGTGAGCATCAGCGGAGGCGAGCCCCTGGTTACCCTTCCCACCACGCTGAGCTTTATCAGCGCAGTGAAGAAACGGTTTGCAGACACAATTCATGTGTGGCTCTACACGAACGGGACCCTGGCGACACAGGATATCCTTGCGCAGCTCAGGGATGCGGGACTGGATGAGATCAGGTTCAACATCGGCGCTTCCGGCTATGACCTCGAACCGGCGAGACTGGCCATGGGCGCCATCGGGTGCGTCACGGTGGAGATCCCCGCGGTCCCCGAGGATTATGATATCATAAAGGGGAAGCTCCTCGAGATGCAGCAGATCGGGATACACCACCTGAACCTTCATCAGTTGCGCCTGACCCCTTACAATTACGAGCACCTTGCACACCGCAACTATACCTTCCTCCACGGGGAGAAGGTGACCGTGCTCGAGTCGGAATCGGCCGCATTGAACCTCATGCGATATGCCATAGAAAACGCGGTCGGACCTCCAATAAACTACTGCTCCTTTGTGTACAAAAACAGGTTCCAGCGGGCTGCGGCACGCAGGCGGAGCGCACGCCTTATCCGAAAAGGGCACGAGGAGATCACCGAGAACGGATACCTTCGGACTCTGTGCGTTACGGGCCCGGCGGATGAGCTCCGGATGCTTTCAGATCGTTTGAGGGCACGGGATGCAAGCGGGACATCCTGGTGCAGGGACACATCGGGAAACAGGCTCTATTTCGGCACATCCGTGTGGGGGCATGTATCGTTCGAACGCGTAACCCTCATGATCGGGTACAGCGAGGCCAGGATCCTTCCCTCCCTCTCCTACCGCCACCCCTTTGTCGAGGTTGCCTTGAACAGGGGAAGAACCATAGCGATCGAAAAGGTACGGGCATGTGAGGAGATGGTGGTGGGGCATGATGAGATCGGCCGTTTTGAGGATCTTGTGATACGCAATACGGGAGCCCGCGAACCGGGCATCAGGGATGAACGGTGGCGGGTGATCGAGGGTTTTGAATTCCTTGGGGAGGGGCTCCAGGAATATTACTGAGCATCATGGCGGTGGCCTGCATGACTGCTGTTCGAGCATCGTGAGGAAATCCTCCGGCAGCGGTGCGCCATAGGCACGTTCAGGCATTCCACCCATCTCAGGAAGTGCAATCCGACAGGCGTGGAGCATCAGGCGACCCATGCCCGTTGGAGGTGCTTTCCTCTCATGCCCGCGCAGCGGTCCGTAGAGACGGTCCCCAAGAATCGGCGCCCCCATGAAGGCCATGTGGATACGTAACTGATGCCTGCGCCCTGTCTCCGGCCACAGACGCACCCACTGTACCCCCTGCGACTCCCCCGTCACCCGGTAGCGGGTGACGGCCCGAAGCCCCCCTTTTTCCTTTACCGACATCATATCCCGACGCCTGGGATGTGAGCCGATGTAAGCGCTGATGCGTCCCTCTGGTGCAAGGCGATTAGGCGCAGCCACAACCGCCAAATATTCCCGCCCAACCGTACCCTCCTTGAAGGCAGTATCCAGGAAACGGTTGATCGGACCGGGACGGGTGAGGATCACTACACCAGAGGCGTCGCGGTCGAGGCGATGGAAGAGCGAAAGGTCGCCAAACCGCCGGACTGCGAGATCCAGGAGGTTGCCCGCTCGGGCACCGTGCGTGTCGTGGGAGAGCAAACCCGCAGGCTTGTTGACGGCAATGAGGTCATCCTCCAGGCTAATGATCCAGGCATCATCGAACACGCCAGGGGGCGGCACCTTCTCCTCCGGCGACCGGGCAACCTCGATTTCGTCACCGTGTTCCACCATCCAGGAGCAGAGCCAGACCACTCGACCATTGACCCTGACACCCCCCGCATTGATCAGCGACCTTACCGCACGTCGCCCCCAATAAGGAAACAGGAGGAGCAAGGCCCGATCGAGCCGGGTTGGCCGCTCGATGCCGCATATTCGTGTATGAATCCTGCGCATCCCTGTCCCCATCTTTCAAAATGAATACCTTCTTTCGCCATCATTGATCCATCCTGCGGCAGGGATTCTATCACCAGGCCGGTTGCGTGTAAAACACGTGATCTCACCTTTTTTGAATTTTTCATATATCGATTTCGAAATTTTTCTAAACATTGTGCCACAGGCGTTGTAGCTGAAGCTGGAAAAACCTTCTATTACAGGCAGTTATGTTATCATGGATATCCCTCTGTGCTGGCATACAAGTTGCTCTTTGTAATTCTCGAGACGTGAATGTGTGACAGGTTGTTACAGGGGAGTTTTTTATAAGTTACGTTTTTCCGTAGTATGCCATTTAATAACCTCCTTTTATATCCCAATTCGAAACAGCCTGTCCCCCGAAAACCATAATCGACCGGAACCATACTTCGCTTTATGCAAACAACCTTCAGGGCCTTTAGGCATCATGTGGGCCGAAAGAAAGGAGGAGGATAGCAGGAGACACTGTGCTGAATCTGTTCTCATAGAACCCTTCGTCAGACAAGGTTAAAAAAGGAGGTTAGCGAGCATGAAAAGGAAAGGGATTGAGATACTTGCAATACTTATTCTTATCGCCGCCGTTGCCCTCTGCCTTGCGCCCCGTGTAAACGCCTATTACGGCGGGCTCTATGGCGGCCTCTTAGGTGGCTATGGCGGCCTCTACGGGGGGCTGTATGGCGGCCTCTTAGGTGGCTACGGGCTTATGGGCGGCCTCTACGGCGGGCTTTATGGCATGTATGGCGGCCTCTACGGGGGCATGTACGGCATGTACAGCCCGTTCAGTTTTGCGAACCTTTACTATCCGGTGCAAACAGCAGGAGGGCTGACCTATCAGGTGCCATTCCTCCAGATCGCTCCGCTGCTCGGTGTTGCCGGTCTGTACAATCAGCTCTTCCCGAACCTGTTTAATCCCCAGCCCCAACCTGTGCCGATCGTCAATGTATCAACCCCGGCTACCCTGGGCGTGACATTCCCGACACCGGTGGGTACTTTCTCGATAACGTGATGAAACATGGTTTCAGCAGGGAGGCTCGGGGATTTCCCGGCCTTCCTGCTGAACCTTTTTGGTAGGTGGCAGCGTGTGGAGAACATCCCTGCCGCAGGCAACGGATGCATTTTCATCCTGAGCCCGGCAAAACACGGCCGCTTTTGTCAAAACCATGTATGAAAAAATCGAAATTTTGCGAAATTTCCTGCAATAGAGTCTGTTTTTTACTATAAGCATACTAACATACTGAATTTATAGGAAGGAGGACGCAATCGACCCACACCGGCTGCCTGCTCGAATTTCGACCGTGCGACACTTATGGCACATATCACAATCGAACATCCATTTCGCACCCCACGTAAAGAATCATTGTTGGGATGTATGAAAGGGGGCGAATAGAACGATCAAAAAACTTTCACCGCTATCATCATTCTCTGAAGGTTTGATAGTGTAACGAGTTTGTTCAATCACCAGGTTTTTGAAGGAGGTTAGGACCAATGAGTAAGAAAGGGCTAGTTCTTTCAATCAGCTTAGTGCTCGTCATCGCCCTGTGCGTTGTTTTTGTCGGTCAGGCGAATGCCTATTACAGCGGCTACTACGGCGGACTCTACGGCGGACTCTATGGCATGTACGGCGGACTCATGGGCATGTACGGCGGACTCATGGGCATGTACGGCGGACTGTACGGCATGTACGGTGGACTGTACGGCATGTACGGTGGACTCATGGGCATGTACGGCGGACTGTACGGCATGTACGGCGGACTCATGGGCATGTACGGTGGCCTGTACGGTATGTACGGCGGACTCATGGGCATGTACGGTGGCCTGTACGGCATGTATGGCGGGCTCTACGGAATGTACGGAATATACTGATCAGGGATGTGGTAAGGCCTCACCCGGTCACAAGCACACCAGTTGATAGATGGAAGGCCTGGATGACAGGAGACACCCAGGCTTTTCCTTTTTCATCCCCATCCCTCTGTTCCGTTTCAAACGCAACCGGACATGATACGTCCGGTTCCCTCCATTTCTGGCATTATTATTGCTTGAAAGAGTAATAAGCTCATATGCTTAATTGACAATAGCCTTTTCGTTCAATAAGATTGGAATAGGACCATCATCGTTTCAGGAGGCTGGAGACATCATAAATGGTATGTTACATGATAATAGTGCGGCATGCCTCAGTGAAAGCGGTGATGTAAATCCTGGAGACACACATGAGACGAAGTATTAGCCGGCTCCTTTCATTCCTCGCAGGATCCGCAGTATTCTGCATCCTCTTCGGCATCCAGGATATCATCATCGGTCACCCTCCTATTATCGTGCGATACTATTCCTTCCCTTTCGTGATCGGCGGCTTCCTGGGGCTTATCTTCTTTATATGGCGCATAAAGCTCAAGGAAAGCAGAGGACGGACTGCCCGTCTCAATCTCATGCTGCGTATCATACAAAACGTGGACAAGCTCCTGGTCAAGGAGGGGGACCGCGAAAGGCTCATCCAGGGCATCTGCAATACCCTGGTCGAAAACAAGGGATATTACCTCACTGCCTGGATCGTTTTGCTGGGGCCATCGGGGGGGCTCGTTACCACTGCCGAGGCTGGTTGGGGTGAAGACTTCCTCTCCCTCTCTCTATGCGAAGAAATGAAGTCCATCCGACTTCCCCCTTGCATCAAACGGGCACTCTCAAAATCGGAGGTGGTATTCATTGACACCCCTGCCCTCGCCTGTCCTGAATGCCCCCTTGCTTCCCAATACCCTGACAGGGGGGTCATGACCGTGCGATTGGAGCACGGGGGAAAGATCTATGGGGCGCTGTCGGTATCGATTGCCAAGCATTTTATGGCCGACGAAAGGGACCAGGGACTCATCGAAGAGGTGGCGGGAGATATCGCCTTCGCCCTCCACAGCATCGAGCTGTCCGAGGACCGGAAGCGGAAGGATAGGGAACTGCAGATCATCTTGGATGCGGTGCCTGCCATGGTGTTCTACAAGGATACGGAAAACCGGATCGTGCGGGTCAACGATTCCTTTGTCAGGGCAACCGGGCTATCACGAAAAGAGATCATCGAAAAATCCTGTTTCCATCTCTTCCCCGGCCAGGGTGACGATTTCTGGAGGGACGACCGTGAGGTCATGGAGACCGGCTGCCCGAAACGGAACATCACCGAACAAATGGCTACAGCGCAAGGGCTGCGTTGGTTTGAAACGGATAAGATCCCCTACCGGGATGACCAGGGAAACATCATCGGGATAATCGGCTTCTCCATCGACATCACCGAGAAAAGAGAGGCACAGGAAGCGCTCCGGAAGAGCGAGAAGAGATTCCGCGACCTGGTTGAAAATTCATTGATCGGCATCGCCATTATCCAGGAAAACAGGATCATTTACCGGAACCCTGAATATGAGAGGATCTTCGGGCCTGAATCCGTGCTGTTTCATTCCATGGATCTTTGCGGCATCCATCCCGAGGATGTGGAAAGGGTCAGATCGGATTTCTCCCGGTTGACCTCGGGGGAGGCGCAAAACATCTCACTCGACTTCCGGTTTTATCCACAGGAAGGGCACATCATGAAATGGGTGTCCTGCCGAACGACCATGACCGAATACCAGGGGAAGGAGGCGATACTCCTCAACATAATGGACATTTCCAGGGCCAAGGAGCTTGAGAATCTCCTGAGGGTTCAGGACAAGATGACGTCGCTTGGCCGCGTGGCCGCAGGGATCGCCCATGAGATACGTAACCCCCTCTCGGGCATCAACATATATCTGAACACCCTGGAGAAGATCTATGAAAAGGGGGAAGGCTCGGAAAAGGTGAAGCGGATCATCAGCCAGATCCAGTCGGCATCGGGAAAGATCGAATCCGTTATACGGAGGGTCATGGATTTCTCACGGCCGTCCACGCCGAAGCTCCTCCTGACGGATATCAATCACCCGGTCGAAGAGGCCCTCGGCCTGGCATCAACCTCCCTGCAAAAAATGGGGATAACACTGCAAAAGGACCTTGCAGCCAACCTGCCTCCCTGCCTCATCGACAGCCACCTGATAGAGGAGGTGATCCTGAACCTGGTCACCAATGCCTCTGATGCCCTGAAGCATATGGAAGGAGAAAAAAGGATCCGCATCGCTTCATCCATGCAGAAGGGCTGCATCATACTCACTATTTCCGATTCGGGCCTCGGCATCCCTCCCCATGTGCAGGGAAGGATCTTCGATCCCTTTTATACCACCAAGACCGGAAGCACGGGAATCGGGCTGAGCATCTGTCACCGCATCATCACGGACCATGGGGGAAGCCTCCATCTGGGCACAAGCGAGTGGGGCGGGGCCGAATTCAGGATCGAGATCCCGCTCGCCGGGGGAGAGTGCACGGGATGATCTCATATCTCATTTACATCGTCGATGATGAAGAGACCATCCGGGAGGGGATCACCATGGCCCTGGAACCGGAGTATCAGGTGAAGTCATTCCCCACTGCCGAATCGGCCATCAAGGCGATCAGGTCTACTCCACCCGATCTGATGCTGCTCGATATCGGGCTGCCGGGAATGGACGGCATCGAGGCCCTCCGCCATATCAGGGACATCGATCCGGAAATCCTGGTGATCATGATCACGGCATACGAGGACATCACCACCGTCATCACCGCCATGAAGCAGGGGGCCCGCGATTATGTGATAAAACCGATCAACATGGACGGCCTCGAGATGATCATCCGCAACTGTCTCGAGGCCATCCAGTTGCGGAAAGAGGTCCGGTCGCTCCAGGAGCACTATCTGAGGGAGACCATCCCCTTCTTTACCGGCACCAGCAACGTCATGCAGGAGGTGATGGAATTTATCGAGATGGTGGCCAGGAGCGCGGACACCCCCATCCTCATCATCGGGGAGACCGGCACCGGCAAGGAGCTTATCGCCGGCGCCATCCATTACCGGAGCCCCAACTTCAACGGGCCCCTGATAACGGTGAATTGTGCATCCATTCACAAGGAGCTCATCGAAAGCGAGCTCTTCGGGTATGAACAGGGGGCATTCACCGGGGCGAGGGCATCGGGGAAAAGGGGGCTGATCGAGGAGGCGAAAAACGGGACCCTGTTTCTCGACGAGGTGGGAGACCTGAGTCTCGAGGCCCAGGCAAAGCTGCTCAGGTTTCTCGAGGTGGGGGAATTCTATCATATCGGCGGCACCGAAAAACTCACGGTAAAAACCCGGATAGTCTCGGCAACCAATAAGGACCTGGATGCAATGATTGAAAACGGCATGTTTCGCAAGGACCTCTATTTCCGCCTTGGGGTCATAAAGGTCGAGGTACCCTCCCTGAACGAACGTCCGGAGGATATCATCCCCCTGGCCAAGCACTTCCTGGTGGAGTTCAGTAAAAAGTTCGGCAAGACCTTTACAGGGTTCTCTCCCCAGGCTGAAGCCGTTCTGACCAGTCATCGGTGGACGGGTAATGTTCGCGAACTGAGAAACTTCATCGAGCGTGGGGTGCTCATAGGTAAGGGGCCGGAATTGATGCCCCAGGACCTGGGCATCAAGGAGTCGGGCACACGAGGGCAACGCAGCGGCGGCCGAGTGGATCTCCCGTGCACCTTCCCTCCCATCCCCCCCCACGGCATGGACCTCTCCGTCGGGCTGCAGGCACTTGAACGATTCTATATCGAAGAGGCGCTCAGAATGGCCGGGGGGAATGAATGCAAGGCCGCGCGGCTCCTCAACATCAACCATCATACCTTTCGCTATCGCAGGAAAAGGCTGAAGATCAGGGGATGAACCCCTCTGCCTCCCATCCCCACTCGATTTTTCCCAGTACCCGATGAATCGTTAGAATTTTTTCTATCCACTATTTCGCAATTTCTCTAATCATTCCATGCCCAAAGGGATACCGGAAGGCGGAAACCCAATAGATTCATTGGGTCTCTGCATGTCTCCTATGCCATGCCCGTGGCATGCACAATGCTTATAAATAGATGGGAGAAATTTTTATGGCACACCAATCATACAGCTCAACAATGAACCTCGATGATACCATGAAGAAGGTAAAGATCCTTCTCATCGACGATGATGAGTGGATCAGGGATTCCTTGAGCCTCTTTTTTGAAAACGAGGGATGGCACCTGCGCGCCCTTGAAACGGCAGAGGAGGGCATTGAACTGCTCAAGAACCAGACCTTCGAGGTCATCATCACCGATTACCGGTTGCCGGGGATGGATGGCCTGGAATTCTTCAAGCATATTCAAGGGTCGCATCCCAATGCACTGAAAATCCTGATCACCGCTTACTGGAACACGGAGGTGGTATCGGAGGCGGAGAAGATAGGGATCCGCGATCTCATCAAAAAGCCCTTCACCACCAAGACCATTGAGGAAACCCTCTCACGATGGATGAAGGATACGCGCAGGCAGTGATACGCCGAAGCGTTACATTACGCGCATATCCTTCGATCTTTATCGAAATTACAGAATGTTTGCGGGAAGGGGGTGAGCATCCTCCTACAATGTCTTCGGCAGCCGCACATCATGTGCGTCCTTAGTCACAAATTTCCATTCTGTCGAATAAATAGATAGTGAATGCGTGATATCTGGAAGACTGCCGGTACGCCAACCGCAACAATTCATCCCGTGGGGTCAATGAATCTCCATGGGAATTCAGGAAAGAGTTTTTAGGATGTCTCAAAAACTGCTGGAAAGGCCGATCCATGAGACGGATTCCATTCTGGAAGCCATCAGGCGAGGCGCGGAGATCATCGATGCGGAGTTCAATGTCCGCTACGTGAGCGAGCAATGCCGGAGGATCTACGGCGATCCCTTCAACAGGAAATGTTATGAATATTTCATGGGCAGGCGCGAGGTCTGCCCGGACTGTGTTATCGTCGAGGCTGGGAGGGTGAAGGCCCCGATTGTTACCGAAAAGATCCTTCCGAGAAGGTTCAACCGGATCATGCAGGTGACCACGATCCCCTTCCAGGTGGAGAACGGCGAATGGTGGTTCGCCCTGATATCCGTGGATATAAGCAATCGGAGAAGGGCCGAGGAGACCTTGCGGGAAAGCGAGCAGCGATTGCGCGGCATTCTGGACGCCCTTCCCGACATGATCGTGCAGGTCGATCCCGATATGAACATCATCTGGGCAAACAAACGGGCGCTTGATATGAACCCTGACGCACTGGGGCAGACCTGCTTCAAGGCTTACGTGGGCAGGGAGGAGCCATGCGAGGGATGTCCGTGTTCCAGGGCCATAGAGACCGGAAGCATCGAAATGGCCACCATGTATCAACCGGCCACCCAAGGGGTGGAAGGGGAAAGCTACTGGGAGGATATCGGCGTTCCCCTCAAGGATAAACGGGGAAATGTCACCAGCGTCATCGAGATCGCTCGGGACGTGACCGAACGTAAGCGGGCGGAACATGTGCTGAATCACTACATCGAGGAGCTGAAGGCGCGCAACGAGGAACTGGACGCCTTCTCCCATACCGTGGCCCATGACCTCAAGAACCTGCTGGGGGTGCTCATAAATTGCGGATATGCAATCGAACAGGGGCACGAGAGAATGCCCAGGGGCAAAATCCTGCGCTATGGCCAGAGGATCCTGAACAACGGGCAGAAGATGATCAATATCATCGACGAGTTGATGCTCCTTGCCCGGGTGCGCACAATCGACGAGGTGGAAACACAGCCGCTGCACATGGCGCGGATCGTGGAAGAGGCCATGGGCCGCCTGGATCATTTGATCAAGGAATACAACGCAGACATCATCGTTCCCGAGGTATTGCCCAGGGCGTCAGGATACGGCCCATGGGTGGAGGAGGTGTGGGTCAACTACCTGAGCAATGCCATAAAATACGGAGGGAACCCCCCGCGCGTGGAGCTCGGCGCCACCCCAAGCCCAAACGGCATTATCAGGTTCTGGGTCAGGGACAACGGCCCCGGCTTTTCCCCGGAGGACCAATCCCGCCTGTTCCACCCCTTTACCCAGATCAACCAGGCACGCATCGAGGGACACGGGCTCGGATTGTCCATCGTCCGGCGGATTGTTGAACGGCTCGGCGGAGAGGTAGGGGTGGAAAGCCGGAAGGGACAAGGAAGCACCTTTTTCTTTACCTTGAAGAAGGCGTAGGGGTGAATCCCAGCCACTTCCCTATGCGTCAAGCAAGGACTGGTACAGATCGAAGGTCTTTTGTGCGATCGCCTTCCAACTGAAAATCTCTTCCGCGCGCCTGCGCCCCTTTTGCCCCATCTGCCTGCACCTATCGGGATCGGCTATCAGACGGTTGACGGCATCCGCGAGGTGTTTGGACAACTGCAGGTTATCGGATGACGGGCCGGCACAGGCATGATCCGGCTCCACCAGGAGCCCCGTCTCTCCGGGAATGACCACCTCCTTGATCCCGCCCACCGCGGTTGCTACCACCGGGGTCCCGCACGCCATGGCCTCCAGGTTGATGATGCCGAAGGGCTCGTAGATGGAAGGACAGCAAAAAACGGCCGCATGGGAGTAGAGCCCCACGATCGTCCTCTTGTCCACCATCTCCTGTATCCAGACGACATTGTCCCGCATCCCCCGCATCGCTGCAACACCCCGTTCCATCTCCTCGGCGATCTCCCTGGTGTCAGGGGCGCCCGCGCACAGCACCACCTGTACGGAGGAATCGAGGTACGGGATGGCATTGACCAGATGCATGATCCCCTTCTGCCGGGTTATCCTCCCCACGAAGAGCACGTAGGGCTTATGCGGGTCAATGCCGAAGCGCTCCAGGGAATCCGGAGAGCAGGTCCGGCAGTACTCCTCGACGTCGATCCCGTTATAAATCACATGGACCCGTTCCTCGGGCACGCGAAAATGGGTGAGCACATCCTTCCTGGTCTCCTCGGACACGGCGATCACCGCATCGGCCATCTCGATTGCGGTCCTTTCCACCCAGCAGGAAAAATCATAGGCCCGTCCAAGCTGCTCCCGTTTCCACGGGCGAAGCGGCTCCAGCGAATGGATGGTAATCACCAGGGGAACGCCGTAGTGAAGCCTTGCCAGGATGCCCGCCAGATGGGTATACCAGGTGTGGCAGTGGACGATCCGGGCATCGATGTCCTGTGCAGTGAAGGAAACGCTCCGGCAGCAGGCGGCCAGCGAACTCCTGATCTGCCGCGGGCAGGTTGCGAACAATCGCTCATCGATCCCGAAACCGTTGACCTTCAGGTTCCCGTTGTCTGTCTCTTGGTTCCCGAAACACCGAACCTCCACCGGGGTGAGCCGAGAGATCTCGCGGACGAGGTATTCCACGTGGACCCCCGCCCCTCCATACACATGGGGAGGGTATTCATTGGTAAGCATCAGTACCTTCATGCACGCTCCATCCTATGATCCGTAATTGCCGATATTTTTGTAACCGTTCACCGCATTTCCATATTCTCATGCAGGAGCGGAAAGCGACGTGGCAATCTTAAAACGACATTGCTTCGCTTTGCTCGCAATGACCTGCAATCTGAAATACTGTGAACGGTCACATATTTTTTACCATAGCACGATCAATCCGCATGTTCAAATGATTTGGCTTCTTAAATAGTGGAGAGGAGTTACCCCCTCCTGCTGATGATCAGGGTAGCGCCCGGAGTGACCCGGGCGATCTCCAGGGCTACCTCGCCGAACACCTTCCTGCGGCGGCCATAGCGTTGAATTCCCAGGATGACCAGGTCGCTTTGTGCCGCATGCCTCCGTACCCCCTTCACCACATTGTCGCTTCGGATGACCTGCACCCTGGGCTCTATGGGGACCTCATCCCCGGCAAAGTGGGTGAGCGTGGAGCGGATCCATTCCATGTCCTTGTCCGTCGTCTCTTCCGGCACCACCCTCACAAAGGTTACCTCGCGTTCGGATGTACGGCACAGGCTCCCCAGCAGCCGGGCACGCAGCTCGTCGTGGTCTCCCCTCCCCCCAACCGGGACGAGAATGCTGCGGACCTTTGAAAGCTGCCAATCGGCAGGAGACTTCAGGAAAACGGTATCGGAATCAACACTGCTCACCAGGTCGTTCAGGCGTGGATTCAAGGTATCGCGAGACAGATCACTCAGTCCGATGAGCATGCTCTCGCAGCGGTGGACCCGGGCAACCCGCACGATTTCGACCCATGGATTGGGGGCTACCGTGATGAGGGCCTCAGGGTCAAGACCGGAGCCGAAGGATGCGGTGAGCGCCTCCTGCAAGGCCTCCTGGGTGGCGAGGAGCTGGGCCGGAGGCTGTCCGGACTCCCATTTGGTGGCGCCGGCAACCACGAACAGGAGAAGGGCCCTTCCCACGCGGGAAGGGGAAAGGGCGTTTGCCACCTCCACCATGGCACTGGCACGGGCCGGATTGGCGAGGGGGATGAGCACGAGGGGACTCCGACCCCTCAACCGCACCAGATGCGGGTCCTGTGCCTCCGCCATGGCATCCACGACCTCCGCGCGTCCGGCAAGGATTGCAAAGTAGAGGATGAACCCGAGGGTAAGCCAGGCACCGACGATCGTTCCTGCGGAAGGGTCGCTCAAGGCCTGAAACAGGGCCAGGGAGGCGCATAAGACCGCCCCTATCAACGGAACCGTGGGAAATGGGGGCTGCAACGCGGTGTCCTCTCCCATGCCCCCGCGCACCCTGGCAAGGATGGTGGTGACGTGCACCAGGGCGAAGGAGATGAGAAATACCAGGCTGGCTGCGGCCCCGGCTGCGGCGAGATCCGACAGGGCAATGAGGCTCAGCACAAGGATGAGGCTGCTCACCATGAGGGCCCGGCAGGGGACACCGTTCTGCCGGGACACGCTCCCCAGAAAGCGGGGGAGCGTTCGATCCCGCGACATGGTGAAGGCGATGCGGGAGGCGGCCATGATATTGGCATGCAGGGCGGAGAGCATCGACAGGAGGGCAGCGACGATAATCAGCCAGTATCCCGCCGGCCCCAGATAGTTGCGGACGGCAACGGCAATCACCGTCTCTGCATGGGTCCGGCTGAGTGCTCCGATGGTCTGTCCGGCCGGGACGCCCACCGTTGAGATGATAAAGAGAAAGGGGAGGTAGATGCCGAGCCCGATACCAAGGGAAAGGAACATGGAGCGCGGGATGTTCCGGGCTGGGTCTTTTACCTCCCCGGCAACCGCGGCGATGAGGTCGAATCCCTGGAGGGTGATGAAGGTATACCCCATGGCCTGAACGATGCCCAGGATACCCCCGCCGAAAAAGGGGGAAAGCTTTACGCTGGTAAGCTCTGGCGCCTGCCGGGGCAGAAAGAAGAGCCCGGCCAGGATGAGGGCACAAAACAGGATGACCTTGCCCATGCTCTCCCACTGTCCCCCTTCGCCGACCCTGCGGGTAAGCCTGATGGTATAGAATGCCGTGGCCCCCGCCGAGAGGAGGAGCACCATCCACCGGTCTCCGCACCACGCCGGGGCGCTGCCCATGATCATATGCGCCAGGGTTTTAAGGGCATCCACCGCATAAAAGGCGAACCCCATGGCATAGAGCACCCCTGCCATGATGGATGCGAACCAGAGTATCCACCCCACGGCAAACGCGGATCGCACCGAGAAGACCTTTTTGGTGAAGGTATAGGCGCCGCCGGACTCGGGGAATGCGGCGGACATCTCAGCGAAGCTCATCACCGTGATGAGGGCGATCACGCCATTCAAGGCAAAGGCGATGATCGCGGAGGGACCCGCCAGTGAAAACGCCACCCCTGCCAGGGCCAGGATCCCCCCTCCCACAATCGCGCCCACACCGATGCCGGTCGCCCCGAAAAGGCCGATATTCCTCGTTATATGCGTATCGAATTCCATCGCCGTCGCAGTGAAAAGGGCTTGGAGACGAAGCCCTTTACAGCCACCCCTTATCCTTGAAATACATGACCATGTATACAGCGACAAGGACCATTACCACCCAGACCAGGGGATAGCTCCACCGCCAGTCAAGCTCGGGCATGTACTTGAAATTCATGCCGTAAATCCCGGCGATGAAGGTGAGGGGGATGAATATGGTGGCGATGATGGTCAGGACCTTCATGACATTGTTCATCCTGTTGCTGATGCTCGAAAGGTAGATGTCGAGCATCCCTGCAATGAGATCCCGGAATGTCTCGGCTGTATCGATGATCTGGATGGTATGATCGTATACATCCCTCAAAAAGAGAGTAGTGCCCTTCCCAATCAGCGGGGATTCCCTTCTCCCCAGGCTGTCGATCACCTCCCGCAGCGGCCACACGGCCTTTCTCAGGAAGATGGTCTCCCGCTTGAGGTGGTGGATCGCCTGGAGGACCTGGGGTGTGGGATTCACAACCAGGGCCTCCTCGAGTTCCTCGACCTCTTCCCCCAGCGCCTCGAGGATGAGGAAATAGTTGTCAACCACCGCATCAAGAAGGGCATAGGCGAGGTAGTCGGCCCCCATCTTCCTGATCCTTCCCTTGGCATTTCGGATGCGCTCCCGCACGGGATTGAACACATCCCCCTCCCGCTCCTGGAAGGAGAGGACGAAATTCTGCCCGATGACAATGCTCACCTGCTCTGCGATGATCTCCTGTTTTTCCGTGTCATAGGAGAGCATCTTCAGGACCACGTAGATGAAATGCTCAAAATCCTCGAACTTGGGGCGCTGGTTGGTATTGAGGATATCCTC